>JBJKSK010000118.1:0-3056 GCA_046704125.1 Desulfobacterales bacterium
ACATGAACGAGGCCTTTGCACGCCTGTGCACCACCCCGGACGCCAAGGAAGGAGTGGCCGCGTTCTTTGAAAAGAGACTACCCGTTTGGAAGGAAAGGTAATTCCAGCGCGGCCCACGCGGAAAAAGAGGAAGCCAGGGGAGGCAAAATCATTAAAATTTCGGTCCGAAAACGATTTGCCCGTCAAAGACGTTTAACACCACGTTCGCCTCGGAAATTTTGAGGGGATCGCAACTGAAAATATCGGTGTCCAACGCGATGATATCGGCGCGTTTTCCGACCGTGATACTCCCGAGTTCTCCGGACGCTCCACCGGCGGCGGCCGCCGCTGTGGTATAAGCGCTGACCGCCTCGCCAACCAAGATGCGCTGACCGGGGTACCACCCGCCGCTGGGTGTGGCATCCGGCAGGCACCGGTTGACCGCGGCGTGAATGTTGACCAGGGGCCGGGGATCGCAAACCGGGCAGTCCGAACCGATGCAAAGCGCTACGCCCGCGTCCAGGAGATCCCGGAAGGGATAAGTATGCCGCCCCAGGCCCGCGATGCACTGATCGACCATGGCGATATCGATGACCAGGTTGTGGGGCTGCACACAGGCGGTCACGCCAAGATCGGCCAGTCTCGCGATGTCTGGCGGCCGAATCATCTGCACGTGCTCGATACGGTGGGGGGCGGCGGGTTTAACGCTTTGGGCTTTTCCCCTTTTCATTTCCCGAAGCTTTTCGAAAACACCGATCAACTCCCGGTTGGTTCGATCGCCGATGGCATGAATCATCACGGCCAGCCCGGCGCCATCGGCTCTCTTGACGGCGTCGAACAATTCGGCCATCGGGGTCAAGGGCATGCCCGAGCCCCCATCCAGGTAGGGCTCGATCATCCATGCGGTTCGAGCCCCCATGCCGCCGTCGGCAAAATATTTCACATGTCCGATGCGCAACCGGTTGTCCCCAAAGCCGGTTCGAAGCCCCAAGGCCAGAGCCTGCTCGAGCCGTTCGCCCGGAAGCGTCACCCAGCAGCGCAAGCTTAGATCGCCGGTTTGATGCAGCAACTGCCAGCTTGTCAAAGCCGACGCCCCTTGGGTACCACCGGGCAGCCTCACGTCGTGGATGGCTGTCAAGCCCATCCGATGGGCTTCGGAAATGGCCTCTTTCAAGGCCGCCACGATCGCCTCCTGGCCAGGCTGGGGAATTTGCTTTCTGATCAGGTTCACCGCCAACTCCCGCAGGATCCCGTCCGGCCTGCCGTGAACGTCTCGGCCGATGATTCCTTCCGGAGGATTGGGCGTGGACGAATCGATGCCGGCAACGGCCAGGGCCGTGGTGTTGGCCACCGCCAGATGCAAGTCGGTACGCCACAGGGCCACAGGATGATCCGGTGCCACGGAGTCCAGGTCGGAACAGATCGGAAGCCTGTTTTCCGGCCAGTCGGTCTCGTTGAACCCGTTTCCCAGAATCCATGCGCCGGGAGCCGTTTCTTTGGCCCGCTGCCGGACCATTTGCAGGACCTGGCCTAGCGATTTGCAGCCGGCCAGCGCAAGGTAGCGCCGGGACAGGGCCCACTCGAAAAAATGAAAGTGGGCATCGATAAACCCGGGCAGAACCAGCCTCTTTCCCAGATCCAGCCTTCGCGTGCCCGGTCCGGCCAGAGCGCAGAGGGTCTGGCTTTTCCCGACGGCGGCAATTCTCCCGGCCCGGATTGCCGCCGCTTCGGCCCGGGGGTGGTCAGGGTCCTGAGTACGCAAGTCTCCGTTGAAAAGGATCAGGTCCGGAGCCGCAATCGAGTCGGTCATAGAAGATATCCTTTGGGAAACGGGTCGGTGGAATCCAGAACGAACTCGTGGATACCGGTGATGTAAGCCGATCCACGAATTTCGGCGATGACTGCCGGGCGGTTTCCCACCATGGTTTCAGACACGATTCGGCCTTCGAATGCGGTGTTTAACGGGCTGTGGTTGACATAGGACTCGCCGGGATTCAGGCGGCCCAGATGGTGCAGCAAAGTCATTTTGGCGGCCGTTCCCGTGCCACAGGGAGAGCGATCCATATGCGATTGACCGTAGACCACCAGGCTTTTTCCCGACTTGTCTCGATTTGCACGGGCATCGTAGAATTCTGTGGCATCCACAGAACGGACTTCGGGCCGGGTGGGATGAGCCACTGACAACTGGGTGTTGGCCGCGTCGATGATGGCCATGCCCAAATCGATGAGCCGCCTGCTGTTTTCGACGGTAAGCGCCATGCCGGTCTGAACCGAGTCCACCATGGCAAAAAATCCGCCCACGCAGACCAGATCCACGCTAAGCCGCCCGATTCCCGGGACATCCAGATTCAGGCCGGTTTCCTGCACAAAAGAAGGCACCATTTGAATGGCCACCGAGGCCACCCGGCTTTCTGCAACCCGAGCCACGGCAGTTACTGCCCCCGATGGGGTGTCCACAACCACCTCGTGCTCGCCGTCGCCTAGCGGCAGCACTCCGGCGTCGATGAGTGTGGTCACCGCCCCGATAGTGGCATGACCGCACAGATAAGGGTATCGCTTCGCGTCCATATAGATCAGCCCGAAAGCCGCTCCCGGGGTGACCGGGTCGGTGACCACAGCACCCAGCAGTTCCCGATGCCCGCGGGGTTCCCGGGTCAGCATCAGCCGGACATCATCATAACGCTGCTGAAAGCTGGCGAGTTTATCGGCCATGGTTTTTCCCGGCACCGGCTCGAAGCCGAAAACCAGCCGGGTCGGTTCTCCGGCCGTGTGGGAATCGATGGTTCGGATGCGCTCTGGAAAGCGCCTGCCGATGGTTTCACGCATAGGGTTTACGAGTTTGGCCATTTCCTGATTTTCCAAGGACATCCGTGACCCGCACGAATTGAAATTTCCTGAACAGGTGCATTTCTCATTCAAAGCCTGCATGCTTACGGCGTTTTTTGGCCACCGGTCTCGGCGCTTTTGCGCAGCAAGCGGCAATGCCAGGCGGCCACGCTCAGCGTGACTTTGTCTCCCCGGTGGAAAGGGGCTTTTTTGACGATGCTGATGGCGTGCAGCTGCTTCAGACCTTTCGA
>JBJKSK010000119.1:0-3187 GCA_046704125.1 Desulfobacterales bacterium
CTTTTTCGCCCCTGGGTCCTGCTGCAGGTTGTCGGCGGACACGATATGAAGGGGGCTATTTTCCATCTCTGGAGACTCAGAGACGGCCAGCCGGCGGGCATTTGCCGCATAGACCTCTACGGCCTGAAGATTAAACGCTCGTTGGGCCACCTGGATGTAGCGGGCCAGAGCCTTTGACCTTTGGGCCTCCAGGAGCTTGTGGGCTTTGATCTGATAGGCAATTCGTTCGAGAAAAAACTGGTTGTCTGCTTCGACATAGCTGTACAGTTGCCGTCCAACGCTCAGGGAATTTTCCAGAGCCTGCTCGACCGGGACGTTGAACCAGAACCGGATGCTGGCGGTAATGAAATTGATGGAAAAGAAAAACAGGACAATGGTGGGCAGCAGGGTCAAGGTAATAAAGGCCACCACCAGCCTCGTGCGCAACTTGGCACCCATGACCTTGCGTTTTCGGTCATAAAGCAGCTTGACGAGATTTCGAAAAACGAGAAAAATCAGCAGCAGGAGCAGCAGCAAATTGATGTTGATGAGAATAAACATCAACAGGGTGTTCGAGACCGGAAAGTCGGCCCCGAAACGAATCACCTGGCTTTCCACAAAGGTCAGCGCGGCCACCACGGCAATGATCACCACGATGATGATAAATTCTCGTTTGCGCCGCCTCCGTTCCATGGCGGAAAGGGCCGGGGCCGGGCTTCTCAGTCGATTTTCACGTTTCATCACGGATCGTGCGGGGAAAATGCGCTAGTAGACAAAATCGATGGTGTACCAGTCGGTTTCAAAATTCCAAAGAGACAAGAAAAACAACACATAGTGAAGGTAAAAAGGAAGGGTCAGTTTGCTGAGTTCCGCCTTGCAACGGATCTGGTAATGGGTTCCTTTTTTTAGCCGGCTCAAGGAAATGATCCGCAGGCTGTCGACTTCGGACATCCACTTCTGAGCCTGTTTGAAAGACTGGGTCACCCGGGGTTCGCCCTCCTCCCAGGAGCGCTTGACGAAAAATTCTTTCTTGAGACTGTTGTATTTGATGGTATGGGTAATTTTCAGGTTGACGATTTCGCGGTCAAACCACAGGCTGCGAACCTGGTATAGACCGATCAAGAAAGAAAAAGAGGTGGGGACACCGCTTAAAATCGCTTTTTTCATCTTTTCCCGGAAGGCGCCCTCCACCTCCAGGTAAATCAACAGGTCATCGCGGGTATTGGTCACGACGATGTTGGTCAGCCGCGCATCCTGCGCAAAAACCGGAGGAGGCATCGCCAAGATAAACCCGATGAGAATTACGAGGATTTTCCGGTATCGGCAAAATGTCATGGTGATGTCCAACCACGCCCGCCATGCGACGTCCCGGCCGGTTTCCAATAAAATTATCCGAAGGTCCTCAAAGCATTGGCCTTCATAACGGATATCGCACTAATTGGCAAGAGATTTCGGCTCGGCGTAGGGTATTTCCTCATACTGCGGGACGGTGGTGGTTTCCCAGGATCCTTTTTCGGCAAAAAACTTCTTGAGGAACGCATGATTGAAGGTGTGTCCGGAGCGGTTCAATACGATGTGTCCCAGTATGGGCATCCCAAGAAGCGAGAAATCCCCGATGGAATCAAGGATTTTATGCCGCACAAACTCGTTTTGGTAGCGCAATCCCTCATCGTTGAGAATCCGGTCTTTGCCGATGACCACAGCGTTTTCCAGGGAGCCTCCCTTGGCAAACCCATAGCGTTTCAGGTATTCCACTTCATGGAAAAAGCCAAAGGTCCTCGCCCAGGAGATCTCCCGCTCAAAGACCGCATCGGTGAGCTCAATGGAATGGCTCTGCTGACCGACGAGCGGATGGTCATAAACGATGGTACAGGTGATTTTGCAGGTGGCCGATGGAAAGACGGCCACGGATTTATCTCCTTCTTCCAGGATGATGGGTTCCTTAATCACGAAACCGAAGCGGGGAGCGTTTAGCTGTCGGATGCCGGCTGAACGGATCATCGTGGTGAAGGGTCCTGCACTGCCATCTAGGATCGGCACTTCGTATCCGTCCAACTCCACGATGGCATTGTCGATCTCAAGTCCGGCAAAACTGGCCATGAGATGTTCGATAGTGGATACGATAAATCCGTTATACCCGATGACGGTCGCCAGACTCGTATCCACCACCCGGTTGAAATGGGCGGTTACCTCGGGCTGGTCGGGCAGATCCGTCCGCACGAACTTGATACCATGGTTTTCTTTGGCCGGCAAAACAGTTAGATGAACCTGTTTCCCCGAATGAACGCCGACCCCCTGGAAACTCACCGGTTTGGCCACAGTTCGCTGGTACATTGATATATTCATATGGATGTTATCTGGTTATGCGGTAAACCCTTCATCAATCTCCGTATTCCCACCCGATTCGATCCGAAGGCAAACCGCCCGTTTTACCGGCAAAAACGCTGTTGTTTTTTGTTTCATAAATCCAAATTAAATACAAGCATTAAATCATGGCATCGCTGATAACCCACCACATCGCCTTTTTTCCGTTTCCAATTCCATGGTGTTGCCGCCCAGGTCCTGGCATACAATGAGAGTTGTTCTGCAAAAAGCAATCTGCTACCATAAAATTTCTTTAAGACATAAAGTGAGCCGCCGGCGGAAAGGAGGCCACCGTGATCGCCAAGGTTGTCAGCAGCGCCGTCATCGGTATCGACGCATACCTGGTGGAGGTCGAAGTCGATATTTCTCCGGGCCTTCCCAGCTTTACCACGGTTGGGCTGCCGGAAGCCGCGGTCAAAGAAAGCCGGGAACGGGTCAAATCCGCCATCAAAAATTCCGGCTACCGGTTTCCCGATGACCGGATCACCGTCAATCTGGCACCTGCCGACATCAAAAAGGAAGGAACCGGGCTGGATCTTCCCATGGCTTTGGGCATCCTTACGGCTACTGGCCTGGTGCCCCAGTCAGCGGTCTCCAGATACGTTATCCTGGGCGAATTGTCATTGGACGGCCAGATCAAACCGGTTCGCGGTTCTTTACCCATTGCCCTTGCCGCCCGCGAGGCCGGCTTTGCCGGATTGATCCTTGCCCTGGACAACGGTCGCGAGGCCGCCGTTGTCAACGGTCTTCCGGTGCTGCCGGTAGCCACCTTATCCCAGCTAGTCGATTTTTTCCGCGGTTTTCAGCGAATCGAGCCCCAAGTGGCCGATTTATCTGGTCTTTT
>JBJKSK010000120.1:0-5862 GCA_046704125.1 Desulfobacterales bacterium
TCCCAGCCCCATTCATCATTCCCCATTTCCCCATTCCCTATTCATCATTCATCATTATCTTTTCACCATAGCGACGGCAAAAAAGGCGTCCATGCCGTGGCGGTGCACGGATGGCTGAAGCCGGCCGTCGTTTCGCAACGGCGGATCGCTTTCCCAGGAGGCCGTGTCAACGGTTTCTTGGATCGCAAAGTCTTGATGATGGTTCAAGAAATCGGTTATCACCGATTCGGTTTCCTCTGGTTCCTGGCTGCACACGGCATATACCAGGGTGCCCCCGCCCGGCCGGACCAGCGGGGCCACGTTTGCCAGGAAAAGCTTCTGGCGTGCCTGGAGCCGGCCGAGGTGCCGGGGCAGCACCGACCATTTGGTGTCCGGGTTTCGCCGCAGCACGCCAAGCCCCGAACAGGGGGCATCGAGCAGCACCCGGTCGAATTCAGGCGCCGGGCGTTTCCGGACCGGCGTTTGCAGGTCGTGAACCAGTGTCGAGACGATGCCAATCCCCAGGCGTTTCATCTCGTCTTGCAGCCGCTGCAGTTTTTCCCCGGACAGGTCCATGGCCAGGATCCGGCCGCAGTTGTTCATCAGCTGGGCGATGTGCCCGGTCTTTGTGCCCAGCCCGGCGCAGGCATCCAGCACGGTTTCTCCGGGCCGGGGGGCCAGCATCAGGGAAACCAGCTGGGCCGCCTCGTCCTGGACCTGAAAGCCGCCTTGGGCAAAGCCGGGCAATTCGGTGACAGGGTTTTCCACCTGCCACAGACAGATGCCGTCCGGCGCGTAGCGGGTGGGGGTGATGGCGCCGGCGGCACCGGTGAGCCTTGACAACAGCTGCTGCCTGGAAAAGCTCAAGGTGTTGGTCCGGAGCGTGAGCGGAGCCATCGTGTTGATGGCGCCGCAAAGCGCCCTGGTCTCATCGAGGCCGAACCGGTCCAGCCAGCGGGAAATGAGCCAGGCGGGAAAGGCGTGGGTTACGCAAAGGGATTTTATCGGATCTTTCCGGGAGGAAGGGGGTGTCAAGGCGGCGTGGCCGCGCGCCACGTTTCGCAACACCGCATTCACAAAGCCTGCGGTCCATGGGGCGGCCACGGCCTTGGCCAGCTCGACGGCGGTGTGAACCGCAGCCGACGGGGGAATCCGGTCTAGAAAGACAATCTGAAAGACCCCCAGCCTTAAAATGTTGAATATCTGCGGATCGATTTTTTTCAAGGGCGTTTTGGAAAAGCAGGAGATGATCCAGTCGATACGCCCGCGCCATCGAAGCACGCCGTAAACCAGGGCGACGACCAGCGACCGGTCGCGGCGGCAAAGCGGCGTGGAAAGATTCAAGGCCTCTTCCAGGGCCAGGTCCAGGGTGCGCCGGGAATCCGACAGGCTATTGAGGACGGCAAGCGCGATGCGACGGGTGTCTTTTCCCGCTACAGGAGCCATCACCGGGTCTCAGTGGAAGCGGGTGCCGGGCAGCATGCAGCACCCGTGGAGAAAATCGCAAATCCCCATCCGCTTGCCGGAGCTGGCCTGGATCTGATCGATGGACAGGGCCCCGTCGCCGGTGGCCACCCGAAGCTCATCGTCGAATCCGGGGATGATGGTCCCGGGCGGGGCCGGGGTGTCCATCCGGGCGATTTTTGCGGAAAAGATTTTCAGCCGCCGGTCGTCGAAATCGGTAAAGGCCCCGGGCCACGGATTCATGCCGCGGATAAAGGCCTGAATTTCACTGGCCGGCCGGCCCCAGTCGATGCGGCCGTCCTGTTTTTGAAGCATGGGGGCGTAGGTGGCCAGGCGGTGATCCTGGGCGATGGGGGTCAGCGTGTTAGCGCTCAGCCCTTCGATGGTTTGAACCAGCAGCTTGGCGCCGATTGGCGCCAGCCGGTCGTGGAGCGTTCCGGCGGTGTCGTCGGGATAAATCGGAGCGCTTTCCGCCAACAGGATGTCTCCGGTGTCCATACCGGCGTCCATGCGCATGGTGGTCACCCCGCTCCGGCTCTCCCCGTTGATCACCGCCCATTGAATCGGGGCCGCCCCCCGGTATCGGGGAAGCAGGGAGGCATGCACGTTGATGGCCCCCAGAGCGGGGATGGCCAGCAGCCGGGGGGGAAGAATGTGGCCAAAGGCCACTACCACAAACAAATCCGGTGAAAGCTGCTCCAGTTGCTGTACCAGTGACTCGTCGCGCAGCGAGGCGAGCTGGACCAGATTCAGCTTCAGTTTCAGGGCGGCGGTTTTCACCGGCGGAAAGCCCAGTTTTTTCCCCCGGCCCCGGGGCCGGTCCGGCTGGGTGACCACCAGGGAAACCCGATGGCCGGCCGCCACAATCGCTTCAAGCGAGAAGACGGCAAACTCCGGAGTGCCCATGAATATGATGTTTGGAAACTTTTTCATTGTCTCTTGAGCTGTTTTTGAACCCGGCGTTTATACATCCGGCGCTTCAGGGGGCTGATGCGGTCGATGAACAAGGTGCCGTCGAGGTGATCGATCTCGTGCTGCAACACGATGGAAAGCAGCCCGCTGGCCTCGATTTGTTTCGGATTGCCGTCTCTATCGAAGCCTTCCACGAAAACCTGCTCGGCCCGGATGACGTCGGCCCGAAAATCCGGGACGCTGAGACATCCTTCATCGGTGGAGACCATCTCTCCCCGGCTGTCGATGAGGCGGGGATTGACCAGCACCTCCAGGTGCCGCCCGTTTTCCTTGCCGCTGACATCATAGACCAGCAGGCTCTGGTCAACGCCCACCTGGATGGCCGCCAGCCCGAGACCGGGGGCCAGGTACATGGTTTCGGCCATTTTGTCGATCAGGGCCTGGAAGTCGCCGTCTATGTTTTGCACCGGTGCGGCCTTTTTTTTCAAAAAGGCGTTCGGGTAAGTGAAAATATCAAGTGTCGTCATGGCGCGTCCTCAAAGAAAGTTCTTTTTCCCGGCGCTAAACGGCCCGGAGACCTGCCGGATGTTGACACCGGTGATCAGCGCCGAGGCCAGTCCCACCAAAATCACGGGAAAGACCTGCACGGCGTGATTCACCAGGGTGTAGCCGGCGGCATCTTTCCCGATAACGCCGAAAAGCGACAGGGCAAACACTCCACCGGCCTCCCACAAGCCCCAAAAGCCGGGAACCGACGGCAGGGCGATGAAAAAACATATCATAACCATGACGGCGGCAATTTCAAGAAACGACAGCTTCGCAATGCCGGGGCTTCCCGCGGCCAGGATGTAGTAAGACAGCACCTGCAAAGACCAGATCAGAACCGACAATCCGGTGCAGGCCGCCAGCTTCCAGGGGTCCCGGACCATGGAAAAGCCCAGCGCGATATTTTCCAGCAGCCGGATCATGGGAGTCACCGCAAAACGGCGCAACCGCTGGTTCCAGGTCTGGCCCAGGAAACGGCACAGGTGCGGCAAGGCTTCGATGACCCGGACCAACCGGCGGCGGAAGGATTCGATGCTGATGGCGGCCATGGCGGCGATTAGCGCCACACACAGTTCGGCCAGCCCCCGGCCCACCGCGTCCAAGGTGTGGGCGTTGAGATGATATGAGCCAAAAACCATGTTCCGGTTCGGGTCGATCTTTACAAGGGTGACCGTGACGGCAAAAAAGCTGATGATCATGGCCATGTCAAAGACCCGTTCGGCGGCCACCGTGGCCAGCACCGTGGAAAAGGCCACCTGGTGCTTGCGCTGCAAAATCGCCGGCCGGGCCAATTCCCCCACTCGGCCCGGCAGGATGCAGTTGACCATGAAACCGATCATCATGGGGTGGAAGCATTGCCAGAATCTCAGGCCGCGGGCCGGGCCCAGAATGATTTTCCAGCGGACCGCCCGCAGCCCAAAGCTTAGCAGCGTCACGGCTATGGCCGGAATGATCCACAGGTAATTGATCGTGGTCAGATACCTCCCCAGATCCCTTAGGGGAACGTTTCGAAAGGCCAGAAAAAGGGCGGCGGCCGACACCAGGGTGCCAAAGGCCAGAGAAATCATCATTTTTCGATTCATGAAATGACCGGGGGGCAGGGGGCGTTTTGATCCCGTGGCTAAAGAGAAAGAAGCATTCGGGCGGCCCGCACGTCGTTTCTAATCTGTGCGGATAGCTCGGACAGGCCGGAAAATTTTTTTTCGTCTCGAATCCGTTCGATGAAATTGACACGGATCGTTTCGCCGTAAAGTGTTTCCTTGAAGTCGAGCAGGTGCACTTCGACGGTAAACAGGTGATCGTCAAATGTGGGGCTGTAACCGATGTTGGCCACGCCAGGATAAGACTTCCCGCGCCATTCCACGGTCACGGCATACACCCCGGTCCGGGGGCAAAGCTCGTCTTGCAGCTGGATATTGGCCGTGGGAAAACCCAGCAGTTTCCCGCCGCGGTTCCGGCCCGTCTACACCCGGCCCCGGATCTGGTAGTGGCGGCCCCGCAGCCGGTGGGCTTCCCGCATGTCGCCGGCCTTGACGGTTTCCCGGATCTTGGTGCTGGAAGTCCGCCCGTTTGGGATTTCGGCCGACTGGATCCAGTCCACCACGATGACCTCCAGTCCTAAAGAGGGGGCCATGGACCGGAGCATGGCCACGTTTCCCTCGCGCTGTTTGCCGAAGGTATAGTCATTGCCGACGACAATGGCCTTGACGCCGAGTTTTTTTATCAGCAGGTCCTGGATGAAGGAGATGGCCGAAATGGCGGCAAAGGCCATGGTAAAGGGAATGAAGATCAGCACGTCGATGCCGGTTCGCTCGATCAATTCGACCTTTTGTTCGTAGATGGTAATCAGGGGCGGATGCCCGTTTTTCTTAAGCACCCGGACCGGATGGGGGTCAAAGGTCATGGCCATGGAAGTTCCGCCCATGGCGTCGGCGGTTTCAATCACCGTGTGAAACAGGGCCTGGTGGCCGATATGCACCCCGTCGAAATTGCCAATGGTGATCACCCCGTTGTGAAAAGGGGTCTTGATGTCGTCGAGATTTTGGATCAGTTTCATGGTCTTTGATTTGATCGATTCGCCAGGCTGGAAAGGATCAAAGGGATTCAGTCTGAGTGAAGCGGCTTTTCCGCTTCCGGTTGAATTCAAGTTGCCCGGGTTTTTGCGCCGTGCTTTCGGGCCCGCGTTTATCCATGGAAATTCGAAACCCTACTGAAAGCACACCTTGGTTCGAAAATCAATGATTTTCCAGGGCAACTTTTCAAAACCATCGCTATGGTTCATGCTTTTGTCAAGGTTTGCGTTCGCCCCGGGGTGAATCCGATTTTTTCTAGGTCACAACAGGCGATGGAAGCCGGCGGGTATAATCAGCTTGACAACCGGATCATATTTTGGCAAGGTGCGGGGCGAGGAAGCAAAACCCAGTCTGCGTTACAATGGGATGAGGCTGGAGCCGTCCGGGTTTCTGCCTCGAATACCCCCCCGATAGAATCCAATTCTGAAAATGGAAAGTCAGGCTATGCGAACCTTAGTGAAAGGTGGGCGAAGGTGCGCATAGCGGAAGGACTCCGGAAAAAAGATCAACACTGTCTCGAAAGTGAACGGCAGCATGGCCTGACGGATGCAGCAATCGACAAAAGCCAAAGGAACTGTTCTTGCGGCGACGCTTCTAGGCAAGGAAAATGAGTTATGGCAGTTGAATTGATCCGACATACGCGGCTTCTTGAAATTGTTGGTGATACGATACGGGTAAGAGGCAGGGAGGTCGCCTTTGGAGACTTGGCGATAGTCGAAAACGTGGATGGAGAGCACTGTCTGGCCAAAGTCATCGAACTGGATGAGGATGTGGTCACCTTGCAGGTCTTTGCCGGCGGCCGAGGCTTGTCCACGGAAGCCACCGTTCGGTTTTTGGGGCATCCGCTGGATGTGACCTATTCGGACAACATCCTGGGACGCGTCTTTAA
>JBJKSK010000121.1:0-8335 GCA_046704125.1 Desulfobacterales bacterium
TCATTGGACGACGCATGCCAGTCGGGTTGAAATGCCCCGGCAATATCGGTACACGAGGCTCCATGGGGTGCCAATATCCGGTGACCGGGTTATTTTTCCACCGGAAACGTGATGGATGCCCCATACCAGCCGATAAACGTTATGATGGGAAGCAGGGCGAAGACCAGCGCCAGGTAAATAACACCGGGACCGCGAACCGGATCCAGGACATCCGGCACTTCGATCCGCCATGTGACCAGGACAATTTCGATGACGAACAGGACAATGGCAAGGGGGATTTTCTTTCTCAACACGCTGGTTGGTCTGGCCGCATAATTGAGCCACCAGGTATAAAAACCCGTGGCAATGGCCAAGGCGGAGAAAAACACCCCGGCTACCAGACAGTGAAACGCCGTAGATTCAAAGGATTTGACACCGGTAACAAGATATAGAAGGATAAAAATCGGTGGAGAAAATGCGAATACGATGGGAAAGTGAACCGTCATCGGATGCGGATGACGTCTGAGCATGGGATACTTTTTCAACAGTGCGGCAAGCGCGGCGGGAAGCTTTGGTTCAACGACTACCTTTTTAAACACCCCCACCTTGGGATATCTTTCCAGCACATCCGGTTCATGGGGGGCGGCCTGAATGTCGGCGGTCAGGTCTTGCCCTGCATGATGGCGCTTCATGTGCAGGCCGTTTCGCCAGAGTTTGCTGCTGCTGACATCGTAGACGTGCCCGCGATAGGCTACATAGGCGGGTTTTCCGTTTTCACCGTCGTATCCGGCGAGCTTTTCAGCGCTGAATTCTTTCACGCATGGTTCCTTTCAGAGCAACTGCTCATCCCACCATGTCAATAGCGGCGCCTTCTCTCAATGCCTACTGCCCGGCGTACGGTTAGCCTCCCCCCGGGCCAGACCCGGTTCAATCCGCCAGGGCCTGAATTTCAGCGCCAATGCCATAAAGCATCGCCGATTTCGCACCGCCAAGCGCTTCACAGCGCCTGACCGCGACAAGGCTGTGACTCCGGTATCCCATGCAGGCCTCAGGATCGCTATGGCGAATTGAAAACACAGGCATATCAGATGCCGGGTCGACCGCCTTTAAATCGTTTGCGCCAATCGCCCGAAGCACTATGAGTTGTCCGGGTTGGATTTTCCATCCGGATTCGAAGTACACGCCCCGAGAACTGAAATTGCGAAGCGTTACCAGCCGGCTGATATTTTCTCCCAAAAAACTGCAACGCATGGCCACGTCTTTAACGCACCTGTGCTGCCTTCGCCGCTCTTTGGGTTCATGCGCCACGGAAAGATTCTCTATCCTTTAGCAACAACAGGCATAACTGGGCGTGCAGCAGCATGGGTCCACGTAGCACCCACACGTGTTGACAACATAGCAGCACCGGCTTTCATCGCTTTGCGCAACGGATTTATCCTTTTCAGGCTTTTCAATCTTCTTGGTATCGGTCTTTTTGCTCATTTTAAACCTCCTTCACAGTTTATCAGGCAGGGTTTCATGCACCTGCTGATAAACTATACAACTGTTGTGCCAACCATCAAAGTACAATCAATCTATTGATGACAAAGGATATTCTAAAATTTTTGATTTTTAATCCGGCTCAATGTTTTGTAGTTGTCAATTTACCGGGGTTTAAAATCAATTTATTGATGGATCCGGCCGTCACCGGAAGCGGCGGATATGGCCATAGAAACCCCGAACTCAAGGTGGCCCGCTCATCTGAGCGGGAAACAGGCGGGGGCCTAATTTCTTTTGCCCAAAAGATGGGTGGCGCTGCCGGAAAAAAGCTCGGCGGCCTCGGCCTCGGTCTCCGAAAGCGTGGGGTGGGGATGGATGCTCAACGCCATGTCTTCAGCCAGAGCACCCATTTCAACCGCCAGAACCCCTTCCGAGATAAGCCCTTCAGCATGCCGCCCCACAACTCCCATCCCCAGGATGCGTCCCGAACCAGGGTCCAGGACGAGCTTGGTGAGTCCATCGGAGGCATCCATGGTGGAGGCGCGACCCGAAACTTTCCACGGAAAACGCTCCACACGCACCTTTTTTCCTTCCGACTTGGCCCGTACTTCCGTCAGGCCGCACCAGGCCACCTGAGGATCGGTGTAAACGACAGCCGGAATGGCCTGTACGTCAAAAGCCGACGGTTGCCCGGCGATCACCTCGGCGGCGACCTTTCCTTCACGGGTGGCCTTGTGCGCCAGCATCATGCCGCCGGTGGCATCTCCTACCGCAAAAATATGGGGGTCGTCGGTTTGCAGCCGATCGTTGACGCGAATGAAACCGTGCTCATCCAACGTGATTTTCGTATGTTCAAGGCCGATACCGGCGGTTCGAGGCACGCGGCCGATGGCCACCAGCGCCCGCGCGAAATGAAGATCCCGGTCGCCTTCCGGTGTTTTGACCGCTACGGACACGCCATCTTTTATCTCCTCTATCCGGGTGATCGACGAGTTCAACAGCATTTCCCCAAACGTGTTTTTCAGCCGCCGGGAAAGCGGCCCGGTCAAATCCCGGTCCACACCGGCCAGTATCCCCGGGCTTTGCTCCACCAAAGTGACGCTGCTGCCAAGCGCCGCATAGACCATCCCCAGTTCCAGGCCCACGTAGCCGCCGCCGATGACCAGAAGCGATTCGGGAATATCCTCCAGGGCCAAGGCCGCGGAGGAATCCATGATCCGGCTGCCCGGCGAAAAGGGGGTCCCCGGCAGCGCTCTAGCCTCCGAGCCCGGAGCCAGCACCGCCTGTTTAAACCGGATGTGACCGACATCAGCGTCATAAATCCGGGCGCTTTGGGAGTCTTCCAACACGGCTTTTCCCCGGATCAGTTGAATGCCGCGGCGCTTGCACAGGTACGCCAGTCCGTCGGCAAGGCCGCCGGTCACCTGGTTTTTCCATTCCCGCAGGGCTTTCACATCGATTTTAGGGGCCGGCATGGAAATGCCCATGTGCCCGGCATGGCGGACATCGTAAAGCAGTTCTGACACATGAAGCAAGGACTTGGAGGGAATACAGCCCCGAAACAGGCACTCGCCTCCCAGCGCGCCGGTCTTGTCCACCAGCGCGACATCCAATCCCAGGTCGGCGGCCCTAAACGCCGCCGCGTATCCCCCGGGTCCGCCGCCGATCACCAGCAACTCAGTTTCCAGAGAAAGTTCACCCATTACCATGGCAACAGTCCTTCCCGCGGGTCGGCCCCACGGCAACTCATCGGTTCAAGAAACGAGAACTTTTCGTGGCCGGGTGCTCAGGTCATGGTCATAAAAAGCTCTTCCGGGTCTTCCAGGGCGTCGATGATCACCTTCATGAATCGGATGGCATCGGCGCCGTCGACTACCCGGTGATCGAAACACAAGACAACGGGCAGCATCAGGCGCGCCACGATTTCCGGCGTCCCGTCGGCTTTTTCCTTCACCACAGGCTGCAGGCGTGCCTTTCCCAAACCCAGGATGGCTACTTCCGGGTAGTTGATGATCGGGGCGAAATGCCCTCCCCCGCCTCGCCCCCCCACGTTGGTGATGGTAAAGGTTCCACCCTGGAGTTCTTCCAGCATCGTCTTGCGTTGCCGGGTTCGCTTCACCAGGTCGTTTAATTCCTCGGCGATCTCGGTGATGCTTTTCCGATCCACATCCCGGAGCACCGGAACGATCAGACCGTCGTCGGTATCCACCGCCATGCCGATGTGATAATAGCGCTTGACGATCATTTCGCCCGACGCGGCATCCAGAGAAGCATTGAAATTCGGATATCGTTTCAGGGCCGCGGCGGCGGCTTTTATGGCAAAGACATTCAGGGTCAGCTTGAAGCCCCTTTTTTCCATATCGGCCTTGTGCTTCAACCGGAATGCTTCCAGCGCGGTGATATCCGCCCAGTCCTGGTTGGACACATGGGGGATTTGAGACCAGGATAGAGACATCTGCCTCGCCGTTGCCCGCCGGATGGAACGTACCGGCACCCGGCCCACGGGTCCCCACTTGGAAAAATCGGGAAGGGGGGGCACATCCAAAGCAATGGGCCTTGGCACGGATGCTTCCTTTTCGGTCGCGCTTTCAAGTCTATCGTTCTTTTCCGGGGCTTCGGCGGCCGAGCGGACGTCTTCTGCGGTTACCAGCCCTTCTGGACCGCTTCCCTTGACCGCATAAAGATCAACACCCAGCTCCCTTGCCAGTCTGCGGGTGGCGGGGGAAGCGGGAACCGGACTCCTTCCGGAACGGCTGGTGACGGTCGACACCGGACGGCTTTCCGGCGCGGCTTTTTCAACGGTTTTTTCTGCTTTCCCGCCGGAAAACGCGATCATCAGATCCCCGACCTTTACCACCTGACCGGGCTTGACCAGAATGCTTGCCACCACCCCCGTGAACGGAGACGGGATCTCCACGGCTGCCTTATCGGTTTCCACCGTCAAGATGAGGTCTCCTTCCGTCACCGCATCTCCCACCGATACGGAAACAGCCAGCACTTCTCCCTCGTGGATGCCTTCCCCAAGGTCCGGCAACTTGAATTCCATAGCCATCCAATGCCTCCTTTATCGACTTGTCTTCATAGGGCGAGAACTTTCCGGCTTTCCCGCACAATTCGTTCGACGCTGGGTATATAGCTGTTTTCTCTTTGAAACAGCGGTATGACAATGTCATATCCGGTTACCCGGACAACAGGCGCTTCCAGAAAGTAAAAAGCCTTTTCGGTGATTCTGGCCACGATTTCCGCCCCGGGACCGTAGCTCAGGGGCGCTTCATGGATGACCACGGCGCGGCCGGTGGTCTTGACGGACTCGATAAAAAGCGTGTCATCCAGCGGTGAGAGAGTCAAGACATCGATGACCGCCGCTTCGATGCCGTCGCTTTCCTTCAAGCGCTCGGCGGCCTCCAGGCTGCGTTTGAGCATGGCGCCGTAGGCGATCATGGTCAGGTCCTTGCCCTCCCGGACCATCTGGGGGGCCCCGATGGGAAAGCTTTCCTCTTGTTCCGGGACCTCTTCCCGGAAAGCCCTGTACAGGGCTTTGGATTCATAGAAGATGACGGGGTCCGGATCACGGATGGCGCTTACCAGCAGGGCGCGGGCATTCCGGGGCCCTGACGGGATCACCATCTTGACACCGGGCATATGCGCCCAGTAAGCCTCCCGGCTCTCGGAGTGATGCTCCAGCGCCCGCACCCCGCCCCCGTATGGCGTGCGAAGCACCATGGGCACGTGGTATTTTCCCTGGGAACGCAGCCGGAACCGGGCGGCGTGATTTTCAATCTGGTGAAAGTTATGATAGCTGAATCCGGAAAACTGAATCTCGCAGACGGGTTTGAGACCATAAACGGCCATTCCGATGGCCATGCCCACGATGCCGGATTCCGCCAGGGGGGTGTCGAGTGTCCTTTCTTCGCCGAAGGCCTTCAACAGCCCGTCGGTTACCCGGAAAACCCCGCCGTCCACACCGACATCTTCACCAAGCACGATCACCGAGTCATCTTTTTCCATTTCCTGGCGAAGCGCCAGATTCAGGGCTTGAACCATATTTAATTTAGCCATGGTGCCCCTCCTTTCCATCGGCGGCAAGCTGCTCTTCCAGATACTGCCGCTGCGATACGAGATCGGGCGGCAGCTGGGCGTAAACATGGTCGAACATGGCCACCGGATCACCCAGGGTCTTCATCCGTTTTTCAGCCCGGTCAACGGCCTGCTGAATTTCCTCCTGAACGGAGGCTTCCAGTGCTTCGATGTCTTGCTCCGAGATGACTCCCCGGTTGATGAGATAGGTCTGAAACCGGGGAATCGGATCACGGGCTTTCCACAGTTGCACCTCTTCATCGGTTCGGTAGCGGGTGGGGTCGTCGGCCGTGGTATGCACCTGAAGCCGGTAGGTGACACATTCGATCAGCGTGGGGCCTCGTCCCTTTCTGGCCCGTCCGACCGCCTCCTTGGCCGCACTGTAGACGGCAAGGATATCGTTTCCATCCACCTGAATGCCCGGAATCCCATAGGCCAGCGCTTTTTGGGCCAGTGTTTGGCTCCGGGTCTGTTTCGATAAAGGCACGGAGATGGCCCAGTGGTTGTTCTGGCAGACAAAAATCACGGGCACCCGGAAAACACCGGCAAAATTCAGCGCTTCATGGAAATCGCCTTCCGACGTCGCGCCGTCTCCAAAAAACGCCATGGCCACCTGGGGCGCTTTCCGGTATTTCTGCGCCCACGCGATCCCCACGGCATGCAGGGCCTGGGAGCCGACAGGCACCGAAACGGGTAGATTGTTGTATTTCGATAGGGTATCGTATCCATCGCTGTATCCGTTGGTGTGCAGAATCACACTTTCCATGGGCTTTCCACGCCAGAGTTCGGCAGCGGTTTCACGAAACGAGGGCACCATCCAGTCGTCTGCCTCCAGGGCGGCAACGGCGCCAAGCTGTGCCGCCTCCTGGCCCGAGGTAGGGGCAAAGGTCCCGGTCCGGCCCTGCCGCTGCAGGTTCAAAAGGCGTTCGTCAAACCGGCGTCCCAACAGCATGGCCCGGAAAAGGGCACGCAGCATGGTTTCTGAAATTTCCGGCACCAGGTCGTTATCTACTTCTCCCGAGTCGGAAACAACGGACAAGCGCTCCAACCGGGTGTCTATGTCAATGGTGGTTCTCGGCATAAGAAGCCTCCTTCCTGATCGATCCAACACAGAAGCTATTGCGGCACCATCGCCTGATTGCCCAAACACTCTCCCGTTCTTATTGGTGCACCGGCTTGGATGCCTCTATCCAGGAACATGACCGAATCGATGAAGGAAACAAATCCTGCATGGATTGACCCCGCACCTGCAGGGCATGAAAAGTTTCTCGTCGGGATGAATTCATGCTCGCCCCCCAAAAGGGGGTCTTTCGGCTGCATCCCCGCATGATTTGATCAAAATTAATCCCTGATGATAGGCTTGGCAACACCGCAATCCGCATTAAAAACGCCGCAGCGCTTTGAACTCGGCTTTTAAGCCGGGTCATGGTGCCCATAGGCGACGCGAGGCAAGATCAAAAGTGGCGGGAGGGCCGCAAGGAGTGGGCGGCCCCAATGATTCAGTGTTCTTTCACCCTTCGTTTAGTATATTCACTACACGATCCCGATATTCGAGACTTTGGCTTTCAGCGGCAACCACTTCTATCTGCATTGGAGACGAGACCCCCAGGCCGAGTTCAACCGCACGTGCAATCTGTCTTTGCTCAAAAATCTTTGGCCGCATGATCTGGATATTGCTGCCCAATGTCTTTAAGACGGCCACGCCGACCGCATCGATGGCAACCCGATCGTTAGATGCCAAAAATACGTTGCCCCTGGCACGCTTTCCGGTCATCGGGCCTCCATCCACAAAGGCATCAATCCCGTCCAGAACGATTAGATCGGGTTTGAAGGGTGCATTGATTTCCGCTATCATTTCCTGTTGATAGGCTGATCCATGCAGCTCCCGCATGTATTGGAAGCCGTGCCGTTCCGTTGGAACAACGCCCACGTGCAGCTTTAACGACAAGGTAAAGACCCCGCCGAATTGATGCGTTTTGAGACAGCAGGTTGAAATCAGACATTCAGCATCCAGAATCGGACGGGCGACCCTGAAACCGTTTTTCCAATGGCTGTCTTCGGGTTTGACCTCCACCCAGTCTTTTGTTTCAAGATCGTCAAAATCAATGATCTTGACATCCAGCTTGTTCATCAGCGGAATGATACCTTTTTGTTCCATTACATGTCGGGTCAGCGGATAGCTTCGCTCCCCGAGGCTTACGGATTTGGCACCCAATGACCAGACGGCTTCAACCAGAGATACCAGCGTATCGTTATGCGTTGAACCGGGGACCTGATCGGCTGTGTTAAAATTCGGCTTAATCAGGACATCTTTGTTTTTCGCAGGGTTTATTTTCAGGGCATTTATGCAAGAGAGAACAGCCGATTTGCGATCTTGTGTTTCTAAAAAGGCAACCTGACTCTTGTTATCTGTCATTGTCCCGCCTCCGTGCAAATTCATTAATCATGCGCTTCCGGCATCACCGCGCCTTAAAAACCCCTCCTGCCGATTTTCAAATATTGAGACCTGCTCGATAAGGCGTCAGGCGCAATCCTTTTTCACCTGACATAAAAGCGATTTATACCCCGGGAATCCAGAAATCGGATCCCGGTAGCCGGGATCGATCAGGGTGTTGACATCCGCTTCAGCCCTTCCGTGGTACATGTTGACCACCCCCGGCGGCACTCTCAGGGACAATTCAGCCCGCACGCGAATATCCCCGCGGCCAGTTGACAAGATGATCCAGTCGTCTGGAACGATTCCCCTTTCTTCAGCGTCAACCGGATTTATTTCAGCCATGGGATCCGGCTGGAATTTTTT
>JBJKSK010000122.1:0-3640 GCA_046704125.1 Desulfobacterales bacterium
CAGATCCTTGGCGCTGATCACCGCATAGCTTTTTTTGGGGATGGCCAGCACCACACCGTTTCCGAAAAAGCGTTCCACGGGGATACCGGCCAAATCAGAGGCCCGCTCAATCAGGTGAAGCGGCGCATTCATTTGCGTGCCCGTATGCATCACGGTCTTGATGCGCTGGGCCATGACGCCGTGCTGAGCGTGTTTTACGGCGCGAACCATGACCACATCGTCCTGACCGGGCATGGACGGCACCCCATGGCCCCATTCATGACTCAGTTCAACCAGCTGCAACCCTGAATACGGATCAGTTACCGTTGTCATAACAACCTCTTCTTTCAAATGGGTAATTGGTATCGCCAACGCCGTCAAGACGCAGTCAGTCCGCCATCCACGTAGATCGTCTGGCCGGTGACAAATCCGGCCGCATCAGAGGCCATGAAGACCACCGCGCCGACCATGTCTTCGGGCAGACCGATTCTTCCCAGAGGAACGGCGGCGGCATATTTTTTGGCCAGTTCGGGGTTTTCAGCGATGTGTTTGGTTCCCGGGGTGATCACCAGGGCGGGACCCAGGGCGTTGACGCGAATGTGATGCGGCGCCCACTCCAGGGCCAGGGCCTTGGTAATGAGTTCCACGGAGCCCTTGGTGGCGCAGTAGCCGGTGTTGCCGCCGGTGTAGCCGCGGATGCCCCTTACCGAAGACAGGTTGATGATGGCCCCGGATTGCTGGGCCTTCATTATCCGGCCGATTGTTTTGCAGGCGATCATGGTTCCCTTGACGTTGACGGCAAAGATCTTGTCCCAGTCTTCCATGGGATATTCGAAGGCGTCCCGTTTGATGTTCATGCCCATCGCGTTGACCAGGATATCGATGCGGCCGTACTTTTGGAAAACGGTGTCGGCCATCTTCTGCACGCTAGCCTCATCGGTCACATCGCAGGAGACGGCGCTCGCTGGGTGCCCGGAGGCTTCGGTAATCTCCCGGGCGACGTTTTCGATGGCTTCCTGGTTTCGACTCGAGACCACCACCGTGGCCCCAAGAATCCCCTATCCCATGGCCAGGGCTTTGCCGATGCCGCCGGCACCTCCCGTAATCACGGCGATTTTACCGTCGAGCTTAAACATATCTTTCATCGTATTTGCTCCCCTTTTCAGTCAGAGGCCTCATCAGTCCAATGCTTTCCCCCTGCCACACGTTTGCCGCCGCTTTTTCTCACGGCGTGACGATAAACACCAACACTTCGGCGGGCTTGCCGTCGTTGATGGCCATATCGCGCTGTTCCCCGGGCGCGATGTAGATCTGATCGCCGGCGTTGAGCACGTGTGTTTCCGTCGGCCCGCTGACGGTAATGGAGCCCTTGACCACAAAATACACCCGTTCCTTGGGCGAGGCCGACATCTCGGCGCCGCCGTTTGGCTGAAAATACGAGTAGCATACCGTGATCCGCTTGGTCTGGGTTTCGGTAAACTTCTGAAGCCCGTAGACGCCCCAGTGTTTGGCCGCGTCATAGGGGATACCCTGAGCATCTTTGACACTGATCATCGCAATATCTCCTTACCTGGCAAAAGTGTCCGGTCTCCCGCAAAACCGAGAGAAACCGCGCAAGACGACGCCAAATGCTTCAGCAAGCATAGTTCCTCGCGGCTCTGCGGGGGCTCTTTTTTTATTGCCGCTCCAGCACGACCTCGCCCAGGT
Organism: Desulfobacterales bacterium; assembly: GCA_046704125.1. GTDB lineage: Bacteria > Desulfobacterota > Desulfobacteria > Desulfobacterales > JBJKSK01 > JBJKSK01. Next base: position 1,687 of record JBJKSK010000122.1, read on the forward strand.
TGACATCGGTTCGGGTCACCACCTCGATTTCCCTGGACGCATACCCGGAATGGGCAAATCTCACCTTATAGGGGGCGTTTTTTTCAAGCCCCTCGAACTCGAACTCCCCAAAGTCGTCCGTGAGGGTCTGTTTCGCCATGCCGTTTCCCGCCAGGGTGACCGAAACCCCCTGGGCGCATGCGTCCTGGCGGTCTTTCAGGATCACCTCCCCGGCCACAAACCGCTTGGGGATGCCCAGATAACGCACCCTGGGGCTGGTTGCAAATTCCGGATGCAACGCTTGGGTCCCGCCCACGGCCGCGATTTTGGAAATTTCACTGGCCGGATCATCCAGATCCCCGAAAACCAGGGCGCCGGTGGGACACGATTCCACGCATCGGGGCTGGCTTTCCCCCTGATCCAGGCGGTGGGCGCAAAGCGTGCATTTCTGGGCCACCTGCAGCTCCGGGTTCCAAAACACCACCCGGTAGGGGCACGAGGCCACGATGGCCTGCTGGCCCTTGGCCTTTTGCGGATCGATGATCACAATCCCGTCTTTACGGCGGTAGACCGCGCCGTTTTTGGCCGCCGCCAGGCATGGCGCACTTTCACAGTGCATGCACGGCGTCGGTATATAGGACAGCTTGGGCCGCGGGTATTTGCCGCGCTCGATTTCCTTGATCTGCATCCAGAACTGATCGTTTAGCGGCTGGGGGGCCGAGTAAGGCGGATAGTCGTTTCCGAAATATTCGTCCCGGCAGGCCAGAAAGCAATTAAAGCAACCGTTGCACTTGTTGACATCGATCAATAGACTTAAACGCGCCATGAGTTCAGCCCTCCCATTTTTCAATTTCGATGAGACACGAGTTGGGGGTCATCCCCGGAGCATTCTGGGACAGCATGCGCGAGGGTGTCAGCATGTTGACACAGCCCCCCTTGTCGATGGCATCGTGTCTTCCGGGAATCAGCGGGTCGTATTTGGCCGAAGAGGCGTAGCTGTGGATGATTCCCGGCCGGATCCGCTCGGTGACCTGGGCGACGCACAGCACCGAGCCGCGGTCGTTATACAGGCGCACGATATCGTTGTGGCGAATGCCCCGGGCCTCGGCGTCGATGGGATGAATGCGTGCCGGCCACCACGGATAGCCGTCTTTTTTGACCCGGTGCACCGGGATGTCGTTTAGCCAATCGGTGTGCTTGTCGTAATGGCAATGAAAGGAAAACCGGGGATGGGGTGAGAGCAGCTGGAGGCCGTATTTCTTGAACAGCTCCGAGTGGTGCCCTTCCCAACTGGGCAGATACTGGGGCATCACGGGACGCTGCGGGTCATCGGGGAAATGGGCCTTGAGGCTTTCGGAAACAAATTCGATCTTTCCGCTGTAGGTTCCAAGCTCTGCGGCCTTTTCCGTTTTCCGCTTGGGGTTGTTCAGATCCGGCGTGTCACAGGCCCGGCCTTCGTAAAACCACCTCAACGACGGGGTCGACTTATAATCAGCCTTGGTGTTGATGATGCAGTAGCCCTTTTGGTTGAACTGCTCCCAGGTGGTGTACTTGGGAAGATCCGAGGCGTCAAAGAACGCCTTGACCCATTCCTGCTCGGTTTTTCCGTCGGTGAAGGTCTCTTTCAGGCCGAGGCGCTCGGCGAGCCGGGCAAAAATTTCATAATCGGATTTGGATTCCCACAGGGGTTCGATGCATTTTTGCTGGCGCACCACGATGCGGTAGTTGCATCCGCTGCTGGCATGCACCGTGTAGCCGCCGGCCGCGGCCCACTCGCCCACGTCCTCGCGTTCGAAATTGGTGCAGGCGGGCAAAATCACGTCGGCCATCCGGGTTTCGCTGTTATACCAGACGTCTTGATTGGGCACGAATTCCAGGTTGGGTCTCTGATACATGCGCACCGATTTGTTCGAATCGCTGATGTTGCCCATTAAGTAGACGCCGTACCGGAAAAACAGCTTGATTTCCGAGTGCC
>JBJKSK010000123.1:0-3081 GCA_046704125.1 Desulfobacterales bacterium
ATCCGGATCGACAGCTCCGACGGCTCCGGTACGCGCATCACGATGGAACTGCCGGCGGTTCCCGTCAAGGCAGCTCTTCTTTAGCCAGGGCGTAGCGCTGGATTTTGCTGCGAAGTGTCTTGCGGTCGATGCCCAGGGTCTGGGCGGCTTTGCTGAGGTTCCACGCGCAGGCCTTGAGGGTTTCCAGAACCTGTGCGCGCTCGGCGGCATCCAGCGGCCTGAGTCCGGAAGGCGCCGGCGCTTGCCGGCTGGTTCGCAACCGCTCCGGAAAATTTTCCGGGAAGATGATCTCGTAGGGAGCTAGAAGCAGGGTCTGATGGAGCATGTTTTCCAGCTCCCGCACGTTTCCCGGCCAATCGTAGGCCATGAGACACTCCATGGCCTCGGAAGATATCCGAACGTTGGGATAGCCGAGTTTTTTCAGCAGCGCCTTGACCAGCGGCGGCAGATCGTCCTTGTGTTCCCGCAGCGCGGGAATGTGCAGCCGCACCACGAACCGATAGAAAAGATCGGCCCGAAAGGAGCCCTTGGCGATTTCGGCTTCGATGTCGCGATTGGCCGCCGCCACCACCCGCACGGTCACCTGCCGGGCATGGCCACCGAGTCGCCGCACTTCCTGGTTTTGCATGAATCTCAGCAGTTTTGCCTGCAGAGCCGGGGACATCTCGGTAATTTCATCCAGAAAAAGCGTACCCCCCTGGGTGGCTTCGATCAGTCCTTCCTTTTTATGATCGGCCCCGGTAAAGGCACCTTTTTCGAAGCCAAACAGCTCGGATTCCAGCAGGGTGTCGGGGATAGCCCCGCAGTTTACCGCGACGAAGGGTGCCTGGTGACGGGAGCTGAGCAGGTGCAGGGAGCGGGCGGCCAGTTCCTTTCCGGTGCCGCTTTCCCCTTCCACCAGCACGCTGGCCCAGGAATCGGCCACCCTCGCGATGCCTTTATAAAAATCGACCATGATGGCCGATGAGCCGATGAAATGCGGGGCTTCCATGTTTTCAGGCTCACCGTGAGCCTGGCGCCGGCGCAACTGGCGCACTTCGATGATTTTTTGCACCATGGCCCGGATGGCCTCCGGGGGAAAGGGTTTGCTGATGTAATCCCAGGCGCCGAGACGCAGCGCCTCCATGGTGGTTTCCAGAGACCCGTAGGCGGTCATGAGAATCACCGGAAGATCGGGAAGCTGTTTATGCACCCGGCGCAGAAACTCAAGCCCGTCCATGCCCGGCATTCGGATGTCTGAGATCAACAGGTCAAAGCCGCCCAGTTCTTCGTTGAGGGCGGCTTCCGCCGAAAGCCGGGTGACGACCTCGTGCCCGGCCCGCTGGAGGGTTTCCTGAAGCAGTTCACAGGCCACGTCGTCGTCGTCGATGACCAGAATCTTTATTCCCATATATAAACTTTGCAAAGACTCCATAGCAGGCCGTGGAAACAGCGCCAGCCATTGTAAAGCCTTAACCGGGGGTCACTTTTGGCTTACAAATCATTCGCCCAAAAGGTCAAGGGCATTTTTTTGCCGCGAGTCTAAAGTCGATGACTCTTCGTTTATGATGGCTTCCGCCCTATAATTTAGAAATTCGGGAAAAACAAGCTGTGCTTCGGCAAAAGGGACGGTATAGGCGTCTTGCCAGGACCGATACCGGCTTCCGGCACGGGCTGGGGCACAAGGCCTGCTTGATTTGGGTGTGGAAATTTCCCGGCTTGTAAACTCTTGACTATTGTCTTGAAATTGAGTTGGATAGAACGGGTCCTGACAGGATAAAAAAAACCGCAAAGGGGATGGTGATGAAACGGGTTGGCTTTATTGGATGGCGCGGGATGGTCGGTTCGGTATTGATGGACCGGATGCGGGCACAAGACGATTTCAAGGGGTTTGAACCGTATTTTTTCTCGACGTCTCAAGTCGGGCAAAACGGCCCGGACATCGGCTTCGATGTCCCGCGGGTGCAAGATGCCAACGATCTCAAGCGCCTGGCGCAGTTGGACGTACTGGTCTCCTGCCAGGGAGGCGACTACACCAAGAAATGCCATGGCCCCTTGCGGAAAATGGGTTGGCCCGGGTTTTGGATCGATGCCGCCTCCACGCTGCGGATGGAAAAAGACAGCGTCATCATCCTGGATCCGGTCAATCGGAAGGTGATCGATCGTGCCCTGGCGACGGGCATCAAAGACTTTATCGGCGGCAATTGCACCGTGTCCCTGATGCTCATGGCTCTCGGCGGGCTGTTTGAAAGGGATCTGATTTCCTGGATGACCTCCATGACCTATCAGGCGGCTTCCGGGGCCGGCGCCAAGAACATGCGCGAACTGGTGTGCCAGATGCAGAACATTGGAGACGAAGCCGCCAACCTGCTGGCAGATCCGGCCTCGGCGATTTTGCCCCTGGACCAGCAGGTCACGCGCACCCTTCGCGGAAAGCTTTTCCCGACAGACAATTTTGGCGCGCCGCTTGCCGCCAGTCTGATTCCCTGGATCGACCGGGCCATGGAAAACGGTCAGACCCGGGAGGAGTGGAAAGGTTATGCGGAGACCAACAAGATTCTGGGCCGCCAGGAAGATCTCGTGCCCATCGACGGGCAGTGCGTGCGCATCGGCGCCATGCGCTGTCACAGCCAGGCCTTTACCATCAAAATGAACCGGGATGTGCCCATCGACGAAATCCAGGACATGATGGCCTCTCACAACGACTGGGTCAAAGTCATCCCCAATGAAAAAGAGGCCACGCTCCGGGAGCTGACCCCGGCCGCAGTGTCGGGCACCCTTTCGGTCCCGGTGGGCCGGCTGAGAAAGCTCATCATGGGCCCCGAGTATTTGACGGCCTTTTCCGTGGGCGATCAGCTGCTGTGGGGAGCGGCGGAACCTCTTCGCCGGATGCTCCGCATTTTGATGCAGCATCTGGGTTGACAAGGAATTTGGATGATGATCGATCCTGCGGTGCTCGAGTGCATTGGCGATGACCCGTATTCGCGTTTTCTGGGTGCTCGCGTGGAAGCCGTCGAAGCCGGCTACAGCCGGGTGTCGCTGACCGTCACCGAGGCCATGGTGAATTTTCACGGCATCACCCACGGCGGCATCGTGTTCGGC
>JBJKSK010000124.1:0-2542 GCA_046704125.1 Desulfobacterales bacterium
CCGGATATCTTTTCGGGTCCGGGCAAAGAGTTTGGCGGTTTTCTGCAGGATCTCACTGACGCTCGTGGGCTTGGTTTCGAAGTACCCGCCCCGGGAAAAACCGAGCAGTTGCCGGGTCAAATCGGCACCGCTGGCCACCAGTGCGGATAGGCTTTCCAGCCGGGCATGATTGGGGTCTTTGGGAGCCATGCGCATCTTGAGCAGGGAAATGTTGCCCTGCATTCCCATGAGCAGATTGTTGAAGTCGTGAGCGATGCCTCCGGCTAGGGTGCCCACGGCTTCCATCTTCTGGGCGTGGTGAAACTGCATTTCCAAGTGCTTTTCCCGCGTGACATCCCGTGCGAAATTGATTGAGGCCGGCCGTTTTTCCCAGGTGATTTTGACGGCATCCAGATGCAGCCATACCGGTTTTTGCTCCCGGGTAAGAATCTGGAAGGCATGGGAAGCGGAGTCCTCATTTCCCTGCAAACAATCCAGGTGTCGTCGGATCACCCAGTCGCGGTCCTTGGGATGAATCAGGTCCTTGAGCTTGAGGCCGTAAATCTCGTTTTCGGAGTAACCGCTGATATGCAGCGTGCTGGGGTTGGCAAAGCAGATGCGACCGTCTTGAACCACGAAAATGGCCTCGTTGGCATGTTCCACCAGAAGTCTGTATTTTTCCTCGGAACGTCGAAGCGCTTCCTCGGCACGCTGGCGCGCATTTTGGATGTCCTTGAATTGCAAAGCCTTCTGAATGGTCCGAAGCAGCATATCGGGTTCAAACGGCTTTTTCAGGTAATCGAAAGCGCCTTTGCGGATAGCCTCTAAAGCCGAGGTCATGGAGGCATATCCGGTCATGACCACCACAATCATTTCCGGAAAGCGGCGGCTGATGGCATCCAATGCCGTCAAACCGTTCATATCGGGAAGACCGATATCAAGCAGCACCACATCCGCGTTTTCCTCTGAAAGCAAGCTTAACGCCTTTTGACCCGTATGAATGGCCCTTGCCCGGTAGCCGCCGCCAGCCAAAATCTGCACCAGGCTGTCGCAAAAAAGGGGTTCGTCGTCGACAATAAGGAGATTGGCCGGGTTGCTCATGAACCTTGTCCTCCGGAGGTTGCCAGGCTGGTCAGGGGCAAGGTGATGATGAATCGAGTGCCTTTGCCCGGTGTGCTTTCACAGGAAATGGAGCCGTTGAATCGTTTGATCAGGTTAAAGACAATCGATAGACCCAGTCCGCTGTGCCCGCCCTTGGAAGAAACAAACGGCTCGAAGAGCCGGGATTTAATTTCCGGAGCGATCCCCGGACCGTTGTCCTCGAAGATCAATTCAGCAAGCCCCTGAAAGGCATCGGTAGAAGTTTCCGAAAAAGGGGTCATCCGGTCTGCGATTCGGCGCGTGCTGATCCTCAGGTTCCCTCCCTGCACCATGGCCTCGGAAGCGTTTTTTACCAGGTTGATGACAACCTGTTTGAGGCCGTCGCGCTCGGCAAGTACCGGCGGCAGCGCCTGGGCCAGGTCGAGCGTCAGGGCGATTCCGGAACTGGTCAGCGACGACGTCACGAGCCGCTGAAGATCTCGGATCAAATCGTTTAGCAAGACGGGTTCCAGATCAGGCGCAGTCTCTTGGGATCCGCTGGTCAAAGCCGTCAGAATCTGGGAAATGCGCTCGATCTCATCGCTGATAATCCGTATTTCATCGACAACCTGTCCCTGATCGGCGAGTTTGATTCCCATGATATTAAGATAATTCTTGATGATTCCCAACGGATTGTTCACTTCATGAACCACTTTTCGGGCCAGCAGCGTGGAGGCCGCCGCACGTTCGGCTAAAATGGCATCCAGCCGCGACTGGCGATACCGCTCCATGTACAGCGCCGATGCCAAATGGGAAATCAGCAAAGTCAACATCCGGCGATGAGCCGAAAGCCCCTGGTTTTGGGTCTGATCCCATGCGGCGACAATGACTCCCACAGGTTCTCCCTTGATCCGCATCGGAAGGCAAAGCATTCCCGTTTTACCCAAAAACCGAATCAACTGGGCGTCGAGCAAGGCTTGGTTCAAACCCGGCTTCGCGTTCAAGGAACTCAACGGTTTGTCCCCGTTGAGGCAGGTCACCAGGAGACTGTCGGTGGCACTCATGGGAACCATCAGGTCGGAAAGCATGGCGTCAGCCCCGTTTTCCAGGACGGACTGCCCCATCAATGCCTTTTTCTGCGGATCGTAGAGAAAAAACAGCACCTGAGCAAAATCGAAAAGAATCCCCAGGGCCTGTCCGGCGCAATTGAGAATTTCTGACTGTCCGGCGGCCTGAATTAAATTTTGCAGGGTTCCCAGCAGCATGGAGACGCTTTTCACCTCTCGGGTCAAGGCCCTTTGGGCTTTCTGGGCTCCATCGGCGGAATCCGTCTGTGCTTTGGGTTCGATTTCGATACCCAGGGAACTGGCCGCATCGGCCAGTTTTCGCTCGCCCTGGGAAGCGAGCTCACCCAGCTGCGCAGAGCTTATCTTCAGTATCGTTGCGGCGGCCTCGCCGGCTTCGGCCTGGGGTGCCAGGGGCC
>JBJKSK010000125.1:0-3478 GCA_046704125.1 Desulfobacterales bacterium
CGGTCTTCCGACAAAGCCCGGATCGATTGAGAAAAAGGAAGTCAGACCAGAGCAAGTCATCCCAATGGACGACGATTTCGAAGACTTTTAAACGACCCGTTTTCGTTGGCCACCGTGACCGCCCCATTATCCCCGGCTGCGGGGGTAACCCCGGCCCCGGAAACAATGGTCGGTTTGGGCTTGGCTGACCTCAGGAGGCTGGCGGAAGATATCGTTTGGAAAGACTGCCGCGGTAGACGGGAAGACTGGCCAGTTCCGGGGGCTGGAAGCCAAATACCAGCTCGAGAAAAGCCATGGTGATCCGGTAGGTGGCCCCCCAGAGAATCTCGGTGTTTTCTCCCTGACCGATGACGTGGCAGGCAAACTCTCGAGTTTCTTCACCGAACCGGCTCCCGGGAGGAAAAGTCAGGCGATACCGGCCGTATCGTGCCGGATCGAGCAGATGGCGCAAGGAAATGGTGACGATCCGGTCGACTTCCCCGTTTAGCCTAAACCGCCTCTGTCCGTGGACCCATACCACCGTGGGATAAATCCAGCGGTTGAACATGATCAGCCGGTGAGGGGCAAGCATCCCGAGAAAGCGGACCCGCAGCGGATTGAGGCGCATCTCCTCGAAACCTTCCCGAAGTCCTGCCGATAAAAGCAAGGACAGCAACCGTTTATCCCCGGTCAGCTTCCGCCGCCACCCAAACAGGGGAAATCCGGGAAGGATCAGCAGCCTTGAAAGCCAAAGATCCATACGCGGATAAAGTCCGCCTCCGGGGCAGCACAGGTCTCCAGGCTGGGAAACGGTCTCGGATCGTTTGTTTAAAATCAGGTATGGCTGAGATTTCCCCCCGTCTTCATCGCCGTTATCCCCCAGCAAAAAAAGAACCGATGAGGTTCGGGCCAGGTCAACCGGCTTTGAAAACAGTTGCGCGGTTGGGACCTTGTGACACAACGCGTCCGGAATTCGGGTTTCAAGATTCTCTAACATTTCGCTCATCTGCTTCTTTCCTGCCGCACCTGGCCCCTCCCATGGAGGGATGTGACTGTTTATCCCCTGCCGATTTATAGCATGACATTAAAATCGCTTGAAGCGATACTTAAGCGGCGTTGTCTATTTTCTTGACAGAAAGGGCTAAATTCCCTTATCAGAGACTGTTTAATCCTGAAAAGCATAGAGCGATTGTGGCCAAAAAGCGTCAGAAACGAAAAAAACAGAAACAGCCAGCACCCGGCGTCTCCCTGGAGCAGATGGCCCAACGGGCCCGAGACGACTTGGAAAACGGGAAACTGCGGCAGGCCCGCACCGGTTTCAAAAAACTGTTTGGCCAGGACCCGGAAAACTATCGGCCCTGGCTGATTCGTGCCTATGAAACCCTGTTTTCTCAGCTTATCAAAGATGGCCAAATCCATGAAGCCCAGACCACGTTGATCAGTCTGGAAAAAATCGACAACGGGTCCAAACACCTTTTTGAAAAAACACGCCTGGCCCTGGCTCAGGGCAATTTTACCCAAGCTGGACAATCGGCCAGCCAATGGCTGACCACCGGCACGCTTTCCGACACCCAGCTCCTATGCGCCGCCGACGCGCTGGTGTTGGCCTTCGAGCCGGAGGCTGTCCGGAACCTGCCGGAAAAAGTGGCCGGGGATCTGTCCCGAATCCACCAGGGACTGGATCAAGTCTCCCAATTCCGGTTGGATGCCGCCATGGAGGTTATCAAGCCGGTGGGGCTTCGGTCCTGCTTTTCCCAATGGAAGCTTTTTCTAAAGGGGCTATGCGCGTTTTACGGAAACGCGGACGAAAAAGCCCTCCAGATCTTTGATCGTCTGAACCCGGATACCGTCCCGGCTCGCGCCGCGCAAGCCTACCGGTTTCTCTTGCAGCCAGCCGACGAGACGAGACGCGCCACGAAAGACAAAATCATTTTTGCCGCCTGCACCCTGTCAGGCCATGAATCCATCGGCCAGGCCCTGACCCGTTTTTATTTCAACGCCTTTTCCGAAATGAACGAGGCCAAAGCCGAAGCCTACGTGGATACCCTTGTACAAACCACCATGGAAAAAAGCCGAAACCTCGGCATCGAGGCATTTCTGACATCCCGGGCCATTGCGCTGTGGATGGAGCGACTTTCGTTTTCAGACAAGGATATCCTGCACAGTTGGCAGGTAGCTCTAGAATCCGGAGAAATTTTCGGCGGCGACCAACCACGCGCCAGGGCTTTGGTTTATGCCCATCTGGGCGATCTGTTTTCCCAGGAATACGCCCAACCCGAAATGAATCTCTTTTTCATGCCCCGAAAAATGGGCGTCGTCTTGCGAAACGGCGACCTGGCCGAAGTCTGTTATCTGAAGGCTGTCGAGGCCGACCCCCAGCGGCGCGATACCCGTTTCCAGCTGCTTTCACTGTACGAAAAACTGGGGGAAAAAGCCAAAGCCAATCGCCAGTTGGACGATATCATCAAAGCCTTTCCCGATGAAAAAGAGGCCTTGTTTAAGGCAGGACGCCGCTGCCTGGAAAGAAATGCCCCCGTCAAGGCGATGAAATACCTTGAGCGCGCCATTGAACTGGATCCCATTGATGGAGCCGTGCGGGAAAGCTACCTTGCCGCCTGCATCCACAGCGCCCTGCGTCATGTTCGAAACCACCGGATCAACCCCTGTCGGCAGGTCCTGAAACTGGCCAGTCAGCAGGCAAGTGCGCAAAGTAGCCATTTCGGTCGCAGCTTGGCCTTTCTCTATGCCCGGTGGGCGGTTATCGAGGCATTGGCCAATCAGCAAGATCAGGCGGCGAAGCGGTTGGACCAGGCTCTGTCAATAGTTTCCGATGCTTTCAAACTCAATTATTTTACAACATTGTTCGCCGAGATGCTGAACGTTTCCCCTGGCTGGTTTAAAATCTGCCGGCAAAGCGTTGAGCAGGTGGTGGCCAAGGCCGCCAATATCGAGACGGGCCTGGTGATGGTGCACACGTTTAACTACTTTGAATCCGTAACCCCCAAAAATTGCCCATGGATCATAGATGAACAACATGCGCTGGTCTGGTATCTCAAAAAACTGCGCCCTTCAGATTTGACCAGACTGCAGACGGCTGAAATCGTGGCCTTTCTCATGAAAAACGATTACAAAACCGCTCGGCCCTTTGTCAAATTTGTCCTCGCCAACAGCCCGGAGGATGCGCTGTTTCGATGGCATGACTACCAGTTCAAGATGTTGGAGGCCCCCGGTGACGTTTTCACGCAAAAGGTTGTCGATGAACTTCAAGTCATTCTAGAATTGGCCCAGCGCCAGGGGGAAGCGTCTGTGGTCAAAGAGGCCCGAACCGCCATCGACTCCATCGAAAAGCTTTTGGAATTGCAAGATATGTTCAAACCCCTCCAAAATGATGAGATAGGGTTTGAACAGGACGAAGAACCATTGGACGTTCACTTTCCCCCGAAACGCCGTTTGCCTCAAAAGCCCCAGAAAGCCGAGACAAAAATTCCTCATAACCTTT
>JBJKSK010000126.1:0-3749 GCA_046704125.1 Desulfobacterales bacterium
GGGTCAGGATTTGTGCGCATGGTCATCTATGGCTATAACAAGTATAAAGATCAGCTGTGTCCTACCGGATGGGTGTTCCCGGGGCCACCGGTTGATCTACGGTCAACACCCGGGCCCGGGTGTCGTCAACGGCTGCCAGGATCATGCCCCGGGAGACGATTCCCATCAGTTTGGCCGGCTTCAAGTTGGCCACCACCACGACTTGTCTTCCCACTAAATCCTGCGGTGCGTAGCTGCCGGCGATCCCGGCGACCACCGTCGCTGCCGGGGCGGAGCCGATATCCACCGTGAGCTGGAGCAGTTTTTTAGCCCGGGCAACGGCTTCTGCGGCCACAATGGTTCCCACGCGCAGATCGATTTTGGAAAACTCTTCGATGCTGATTTCCAGGGGTTTTGTCGCGAGTGGCTCCCGGGTGTTCGATGTCGGTTTCGAACCATGGGGCTTCGCCACCTCTACCCGGGGAAAGAGGCTTATGGATTTGGGAAGCACGGTGCCGGGTTTTAGCCGATGGCAGGTTCCCAGATAGTCGAGCCGGAAAAAGGGCGTATTCGGGTCTCCGCCCAGATGATGGTGCATCGTGGTGGCCGTATCGGGCATGATCGGGTAGAGCAGCCCCGTGATCATGCCAAGGCCGTCGAGCAGGTTGTAGATCACCGCTTCAAGGGCTTTGCGGGTGGTTTTTTTCTTGGCCAGCACCCAGGGTGCGGTCATGTCGATGGTTTTGTTCATTTTGCCGATAAACTCCCAGTTGGCCACGAGGGCCTTGTGGAAGGCAAAATCGGTCATGGCCGTTTCATATTCCGCCATCATTGCAGAGGCCGTTTGCGCCAAGTCAAGTCCAAGTTCGGCTTCGACCCGGGTATCGAAAGGGGGGACTTCGCCCTGAAAATACTTGTGGGTCATAGCCAGTATCCGGGAAAAGAGGTTGCCCAGGTCATTGGCCAGATCCGAGTTGATTCGTTGGACCATCGCCGTTTCACTGAAACTCGAATCGAGGCCAAAGACCATCTCGCGCAGGAGAAAATAGCGGAAGGCATCCAGGCCGTAGATGTTTTTCAGCTCAAGGGGTTCCACCACGTTTCCAAGGCTTTTGGACATCTTGCTTTGCTCGACGTTCCAGTAGCCGTGGACATTGAGATGCTGGTAGACCGGGAGGCCGGCGGCCTTGCAGATGATGGGCCAGTAAATGCCGTGGGGTTTGAGGATGTCCTTGGCCACGGTATGCTGGGCGGCGGGCCAGAATTGTTGGAAACGCTGGGAATCGGGATAGCCAATGGCCGAAACGTAGTTGAGCAGGGCATCAAACCAGACGTAGGTGACATAGTCGTTGTCAAAGGGAAGCGTAATGCCCCACTGAAGTCGGGACTTGGGCCGGGAGATGCACAGATCCTCCAGAGGCGAGCGCAAAAACGCCAGTACCTCGTTTCGGTATCGTTCCGGGCGGATGAAATCCGGGTGGGCCTCGATGTGATCGATGAGCCATTGCTGATAGCGGCTCATTCGGAAAAAGTAGTTGGACTCCCGGATGATTTCCGGTTCGCTCTCGTGATCGGGGCATTTCCCGTTGACCAGTTCCCGCTTTGTATAGAAGCGCTCGCATCCGAAGCAGTAAAGCCCTTCGTATTCACTGAAATAGATGTCTCCGGCGTCATAGATTTTTTGCAGCACCTGCTCGACCACGCCGATGTGGTCGGCATCGGTCGTGCGAATGAAATGATCATAGCCGATGTTGAGCTGCGGCCATAGGTCCTTAAACAGGGCGCTGATTTTATCCACGTAGGGTCGGGGGCTTAAGTTTTCCGTCTTGGCCGCACGCACCACCTTGTCGCCGTGTTCGTCAGTACCGGTGAGAAAAAACGTATCTTCACCCCGCATCCGGTGAAACCGGCAGGCCACGTCGGCCACGATCGTGGTGTAGGCATGGCCCAGATGCGGTCGTGCGTTGACGTAATAGATGGGCGTGGTGATGAAAAACGAACGGGTCATGGGTTCTCCTGTCTGGTATCATCGATGAGCTCGCTCACGTCGATTTCCTTTTCTTGGCCGCCTTCCATCCTGAGGGTGATCCGGTTTCGGATGACGTTTTGCCGGATCACCTTGCCCCTGGCGTCTCGGGTGGTGACCATCTTGCCGATTTTTGGAAAATCCTGCTTGAGGGCCCGGTAAGTGTCATACTCGAAGGTCAGGCAGCACATCAGCCGCCCGCATTGGCCGGAAATCTTCGTGGGGTTTAGCGACAGGCACTGCTCTTTGGCCATGCGGATGGAAACCGGTTCGAATTTTTCAATAAACGAGGCACAGCAGATCTTTCGCCCGCACCGGCCCAGCCCGCCGCACATCTTGGCCTGATTTCGAATCCCGACCTGACGCATTTCGATGCGCACTCCCAGTTCCCGGACCAGCATTTTGACCAGTTGGCGAAAATCGACCCGGCCTTCGGAGGTAAAAAAAAACGTCAACTTACCGGCGTCGAAAGTGCTCTCCACGCCAAACAGGTTCATTTTCAACCCGAGTTGCTTGATGCATTTAAGGCAAAACGCATGAGCCCGATTCTCCATCTGCGTATTTTGCTGCACCTGCACCAGATCGGCCTGCCCGGCCATCCGGAAGACCTTTTTCAGGGTGCGATCAGAAACCGGCTCTTCAACCGGTCTGGGGGCCACGGCGACAGTCCCGAAACCGAGTCCCTGCTCGGTTTCGACGATGACTCCATCCCCGGGTTTGAGGACAAAGGCGCCGGCGTCAAAGTCATAGACCTTGCCGGCGGGTTTGAATCGGATACCTACCATTTTATTCATAGTGGTTGCAACGTACGTCTTTACGCCATGTCATCAGTGCAATCGGTATGGTGGGCCTCCAAAACGCGGGTGGTCAACCAGGGAAAGGATCAATGATTCGATTGTCAATCTAGGGTTGGCATTTGCCGCCAGCGCCTTGCGGGCGTCCTCGACGGCGGCAATCTGAGCCAACAGCCGGCTTGGGTTCACCTCCTGTGAACCATATCGGATCGCCTGGGTCAAGTCCTTGTTGAGGATTTTTTCTGGAGCAAAGCGCCACAGGGCCAGGTCTCTGAGCCAGGAGAGCATCACCGTAAGGTATTCGGACAGTGCGTCTTTTTTGGCGGCCAGGCGCTGAGCAAGGGCCAGTTGAGCCCCCAACGGGGCCTGAGCCAAGGCCTGGATTTGTTCGAGCAACCACTTGCGTCGGGCCAGCCATCCACTGCGGTGCATGAGCATAGCCCGCGCGATGCTGCCACCGGCCATGACCGAAACCGCCGCCGCAGCTTCCGCAGAGGCCTGAAGCTTGTCTTGCAGCAGTTCGGCGATGCTTTCCGGCGAAAGAGGGGAAAACCGGATCCGCTGGCATCGGGAAACCACGGTTGGCAGCAGGTCCGAGACCTGGGGGGCGGTCAGGATCAAAATCGTTTTGGTCGGTGGTTCCTCGAGTACCTTGAGCAGGGCGTTGGACGCTTCCGGGTTCATGGTCTGAGCATCGGCGCAAATCACCACTCGAACCCGGGCTTCGCAGGGTTTGAGGCTCAGAACGTGGCACAGGTCCCGGATCTGGCTGATGCGGATTATCGTGGGTGACGGGCCGATCTGGATCAGGTCCGGATGGGTTCCGGCAAGCATTTTCCGGCAGGACGGACACCGACCGCAGGCGGTTGTGGGAAACGGTGCCCGTTTGGAGCCGTCCGGTGGCTCGACGCTGGTCCCCCTGCAGTTGCATGCCATGGCAAAGGCGGTCG
>JBJKSK010000127.1:0-3339 GCA_046704125.1 Desulfobacterales bacterium
AACCGGACCCCTCCGGGGCCAACAGCGGAGGCGCGGCCGATGTCATCGGCGCCACCCCCAACGCCCCCACCCAGCAGGATATGGAAAAACTTTCGGCCTCCGAACCCCTTGCCGCGAAGCTGGCAGACGTTGTGGGGCACAACCGGGTTTCGATCAATTTTGTATGGACCCTGGTCTGCGGGTTTCTGGTCATGTTCATGCAGGCGGGCTTTGCGCTTGCCGAAACCGGATTTACCCGGGCCAAAAATGCGGGACACACCATGGCCATGAACTTGATGGTCTATGGCATCGGCATGCTTGGATATTGGGTTTGCGGCTACGCCCTGCAGATGGGCGGCGTGGGCAACATCGCCAGTTTAAGCGGCGGTACCGGTCTGCTAAACGGTGAGGCGAGCATCACGCTTTTCGGAAAAACCTTTGGTCTTTTTGGCACAAAGGGATTTTTTCTCAGCGGCTCCGAGTACGATGCCGCCATCTTTACGCTGTTTCTGTTCCAGATGGTATTCATGGACACCACGGCCACGATTCCCACAGGTGCCATGGCCGAACGATGGACCTTCAAGTCCTTTGTCGTCTACGGCTTCTTTATCTCCATGCTTGTGTACCCGTTGTATGCCAACTGGGTTTGGGGGGGCGGCTGGCTGTCGCAGCTCGGCGCCAATTTCGGGCTCGGGCACGGGGTTTTGGATTTTGCCGGTTCCTCGGTGGTCCATATGACCGGCGGGGTCGCGGCCCTGGCGGGAGCAATCGTTCTGGGTCCGAGATTTGGAAAATTCGACAAGGATGGAAAACCCACGGCCATCCCCGGGCATCATATTCCGATGGCCATCACCGGCTGTTTCATCCTGGCCTTTGGGTGGTTTGGCTTCAACGCCGGATCGACCCTTGCCGGCAGTGATTTGCGCATCGGCGTGATCGCCACCAATACCATGCTTGCCTCCGCCTCGGGATCGATTTTTGCCATGTTTTATATGTGGTGGTTCTACGGAAAGCCGGATGTCTCCATGGCCGCCAACGGGATGCTGGCAGGCCTTGTGGCTATAACCGCCCCGTGCGCCTATGTGAATTCCGTGGCGGCGGTTACCATCGGCGCCGTGGCGGGGGTACTCCTTTGCCTGAGCGTGTTTTTTGTAGAACGGGTCTTGAAGGTCGACGATCCGGTGGGCGCGGTTTCGGTTCATGGCGTCAACGGCGCCTGGGGGCTTTTGTCTCTGGGGCTTTTCGCGGATGGGACTTACGGCGACGGGATAAACGGCGTCAAGGGCGTAGTGAAGGGCCTGTTCTACGGAGATGCTTCCCAGTTTGCGGCGCAGCTGGCCGGGGTGATCACCAACGCCGTGTTCGTATTCGTGGTGATGTATGTGTTTTTCATCGTTTTGGACAAGGTCATTCCCTTGAGAGTTTCCAGGGAACTGGAGATCGAGGGCCTGGATCAGAGTGAAGTGGCGGTCACTGCTTACCCGGATTTCAATATTAAAAAGACCATGTTTTGATTGGACCGAAAACCGGTGCCACCCGAGGTTGCCGGGCGGCACCGGTTTCATCGGCTCCCATCCGCCCTCAAGCCCCGACGAGCCCGGGTCGAGGACAAATGCGAGTTGGTGTGCGGCGGCTGTGGTCTGATTTTTGATGTGTGCGACATGGACACGCTGGCCAGGCTCAAAAACCAGGCTCCCTAGATTTTCGATTTTTGCCTCGGCTTACCGGGTGTTGCCCGGATCGAGGGGAAGTGGCGGCCGACGTCTTCTGGCCGGTGGGCGTCCGAGGAAAGGCACACGGGAATTTTCCGTTCGGAGATCCGCTCCAGGATCCACCTCGAGGGGTAAGCGCATTGGACCGGGTGGCTGATACCGCCCGTGTTGATTTCTACCACCATGCCGGCTGTCTGCACGGCATCCAGGGTTTCTTCCACCAGATCACGGTACCAGGGCTGGGCTTCGTCGAAAAAACGATTGCCAGCGTTGTGTTTTTTTACCACATCGATGTGCCCCACGATATGGAAACGCCCCGAACGGGCCATGGCCATGAGCTGATGGTAATAGGCCGTGACCAGGCGGTGGATGTCGCTGGAAAAATCCATGGATAGACTGCGGAGAAATTCGGCTTCGGTACCGTTTATCATGGCAAACTCGCCGTCGTGTTCCACAAAATGCACCGAGGCGATCAGCTTGTCCCATCCCGTGTCGGCCAAAGCGTCTGTCCATTTGCGGTGGGAGGGCAGAGACTCCATTTCAAGCCCCATGAGCACGGTCAGCTGGCCATCCATCCGGGTGCGTATCTCTTTCACGGCGTTTCGGTACGCCTCGGTTCGATCGGAGGTGAGGGTATAGCGGTTTTGAAAGGGAAGTGGCATGTGATCCGTGAAGATCACCCCGGCCAGTCCTTTGTCCACGGCCGCCTGAGCCATGGTCTCCAAGGAGGCGCTGCCGTCTGAAAAAAGGCTGTGCATGTGGCAGTCAAAGCCGGGAAAGGCATTTATAAGCATCGGGTCATTCCTTCGAATTTCAAAATTCAATTTTTTATCATGGGCGGGCAGGCTGCGGCAAGTGGTTTGAAGAAACGAAAGCGGCTCGGGCCGCGTGGACCCCGGTGTGGCGGGAAGCGGGATCAATCGCCCATGCGGTCATGACCTGTGGGCGTCCGATGCAGAGACAATCAGGGGGCGGGGACCCGATTTTAAATTCACCAACCCCTGTTCGCAGATTCTCAAAAATGGAATGGCGGCTCCAGTCAGGGTGCTTAGTGTCAGCACCGGATCCCGGAAAGATATTCCCAGGCCGCGCGCCGCTGCGTTGATCGCCTCCGTGGCCTTGGCCAGATCCGGTATGGATAAAGGGGTCAGCAGGCCAAAAATCGGAAGGGCCAGTTCGGCGACGATCGCGCTGCTGCGGCAGACCACCACTCCGCCTTTTAGGGCGCAGAGGCGGTTGACGGATAAAGCCATGTCCGCCTCCGAGGCGCCTACCACCACGATGTCGGCGGCATCCCAGCCGGTACTGCAGGCCAGGGCGCCATCTTTTATCCCGAAGCCTCGGATCAGTCCCACGAATCTTTGACCCGGGGCACTGGCGCGGTTGATGGCCGCCACCTTGACGATGTCCCGGGGCAAATCGGTTTGGATGAATCCGTCTTTGACCGCAAGACGCAGTTGCGCCTCCTGGGTGACCAGATCGGTGATCATGTCAATAACCCGCACCAATGCCTCTTTTTGGCCTTTTGGCCCAGGAATGCTAAAATCAGCCGGTTGCCAATCGGCGGTCAGATTCACGCTGTTGAGGCTGGCGGGTTCAAACCGGTGAACCCGGGGGGACACCAGACATTGGCCCTGCCGGGCGATGA
>JBJKSK010000128.1:0-3784 GCA_046704125.1 Desulfobacterales bacterium
CACGGTGGGAGAGCTGCTACCCGTGGTGAAGCCGGAAGACTACCCTGACCTGCAACACGTGCTAATTTGTGAAGGAGACGCGCAGGGCCATCCAACCCTCGACGGCTGGGTCGGGGAGGCGTCCGAAGCTCTGAAAGCCGCTGATCTGGATCGTGAAGAAAATGCCGTGATCCTTTATACATCGGGGACCACGGGATTTCCTAAAGGAGCGACCCTCACGCATGGCAACGTGGTCTCTAATTCCTGGACCGCCGCTCACCACGCGGGGTTTACAGCCCAGGATCGTATGGCTTTGTTTTTACCGGTTTTCCACGTATTCGGGCAAAACTTCATCATGAACGCAACTTTGAACACCTGCGGGACCCTGATCCTGTACCGGCGTTTTGTTCCCGAACCTGTGCTCAAATCCTTTGAGAAGAATCGTCCGACCATGTTTTTCGCGGTGCCGACCATTTTTATCAACCTGCTGAACATGGATCTCTCAGCGTACGATCTTTCATCCATTCGCTATGATTTCTCGGCTGCCGCCACCATGCCCGAAGAGATTTCCATCAAGTGGAAGGAGCGCTTCGGGCGAACCATTTTCGAAGGTTACGGTCTCACCGAATCGTCTCCCTTTGCTTGCTACAACCATGATTACTCCCACAAGTTCGGCAGCATCGGAACTCCCTGTGAAAACGTTGAAATCAAGATCATGAACGAATCCGATACCGAGGTCGCAACGGGGAAATGGGGTGAAATCTGTATCAAGGGCCCCGGTGTCATGAAAGGCTACTGGAACAAACCCGAGGAGACCGCCGACGCCTTGCGAAATGGCTGGCTTCACTCGGGCGACATCGGGAAGATGGACGAAAAGGGTTACGTCTACATCGTGGACCGTGTCAAAGACATGATCAATGCGGCCGGTTTCAAGATCTGGCCCGCCGAGGTCGAACAAACTCTCTATCGTCATCCGGCGATTAAAGAGCTTGCCATTTACGGCATCCCCCACCCGGAAAAAGGCGAGGCCGTTTGCGCCGCCATCGTTCTCAAGGACAATGTTCAATCGACCAGTGAGGAGATTATCGCCTACTGCCGTGAGAATATGGCCGCCTACAAAGTCCCCAGCAAGGTGTTTCTAGTGGATGAATTGCCAAAAAGCGCGACCGGCAAGATTCTCAAACGCCTACTAAGGGCTGAGTTCGTGCCTCAAGCCGGCTAAATTTTATCTTCGATCAATTTTTCTTTCCGATCCCCAAAACATTCCGGCAATAATCAATACTTTTTTTGATGGCGTCACTTTCCCCGCTTAATGCAGATTGCTTGTCGTCAAGGCTGAAACCCATTTCCGTTTCAATGTTGATCCGCGTACACGACGACAGGCGGCATATCAGTTCGTAAGCCTTTTTCATGTCAATGTCCCCGTCACCCACTGCCGTGCCGGTGACCTTGAAGCCGTCTCGGCAAAAGTCGATCCGGTCATCCCTGAAATGGTTGGTAAAGGCTTTGGGGGCCAAGTTTTCAATGGCCCTCATGGGGTCTTCGGTCATGTGCCAGGCGTTCATGGTGTCGATACAGGCTCCCACAAAAGGGTGATCTACATGGTTTATCACCCAAAGGACCTCCTCGGAGAAGCTGTCGCAGTGGTTTTCCAGCGCCAGGCGAATTTGGTTTTCCTCGGCCAGGGGGGCGGCCTGGATCAACCGGTCTCGGGTCATCTTGAGATACGGCATGACCTCCGGGTGAAATCGGCTGCCCGCTCTTGGCCGGGGTCTGGGTAGGTCCATGCCGACTTTAACGATGTCGGCCCCCATGGCCGCTGCGGTTTTTATGCCAGCTTCCAGGTCATGCTCAATGCCGATGCCCAAATTCCCCAGATCCAGGGACATGTTGTATTCGAGATAGAGGTTCCGTTCCCGGGCCGCCATACCCACCTCTTCTAGAAAGGAGGTTTCAAGGGATTCCAGGACTCCGTCGTCCAGGTGGAATCCATCCAGGCCCAGCTGAATGCCCAAGTCAAACAGGTCAAATGTCGAAAGCTGCCTTTCCCACGGGAGTTTGAAATCGCTCCAGGCCTGGCCGATGCCGTGATGATAGAGGCTATAAGTGTGAAGGCCAAGGCGCATAGTCGGCTTGTTTTTCTCTGTCATGACGGCAATGCTTCCAAATTTGAATGACTCTGTCTTTAAGAGTGTTGCTGGTTTCGACCTTATATGGGTAGCCTGTTTTGCTCAATGCTGGATTTCAAATTCACAAATGGTTTTTGCCATATTCGGAAGTATTTTTCAATAACTCAGCTTCAACATTTCAAGCGCCTCAATTGGGTGCTGGCATCGGGCCCGTGTTTCCTTCTGGCAGTGCGCATCTGGTCAAACGGTGGGGTGGTCTCACCGAGGCGTATCAAGCATATTTACATATATTCTTTGCATCGCGTCCTTTTTTTTAGTAGCATATCAACAAAACTGGCAACGCAGCCGGCGAAATGAACTTCTGGGTTGCGCGTTTTGCCACTGTTTTCATCTTCGCCAGCCTGCAAGAAAAGGCCATTCGGATTGACGCCCGATTGCCCAAACCCGCCAACATGCAACTTGCCGAGGTACTCTAATGAATGAGGGACCCACAACTGGTGTGAAGCCAGAGGAAATGCTTTCTTCGTGGATAAAAATGGCCACGGAATTCTGGAAAAACGCTCCCGGTATGGCATCAGGCCCGCCTGGCTTTTCCCCTTCGAAAGATAGCGAAACGACCAAAAGTCGAATGCAGGCCTCCTGGGACTCGGGTTTGAAGGCTTGGTCCAGCATGCTTTCCGCGCTCACGGACCCTCAAATGGCAGAGACGGTTCAAAAAGCCGGCCAAACGGTCCCGGAAATGGCGCTGAAATTTCTCAACACCGGTATCAAAAGTGCCGCCTTACTGCAAAAACGATGGTCCGAACGGTTGAAAAAGGGCGATTTCTCCCAACCCTATGATTTCCAAGATCTGGATCGAGAGTTTCTCGACCGCTGGACCGAGGTCTACCAGACGGAATTTAAAAAATTCCTCGAAATCCCCCAGGTGGGTCTGTTCCGGTCGTATCAAGAGCGGATCAACCAGACGATGGACCGATACTACCTTTTTCAGACCGCCTCCGCCGAATTTATGCACCTGTTGTCCCTGCCGGTCGAAAAATCATTTCGTGCCTTGCAGGAAGAACTCGCTGAAATGGCCGAGGCCGGCACCCTTCCGGAAGACTCCAAATCCTATTACCAGATGTGGGTCAAGATTCTGGAAGGCCATTTCATGACCCTTTTCAAGTCTCCCGAATACACCAACGCCTTGGGAAAAACCCTGGATTCCCTCAACGCTTTTCTGGCCTCCAAGGATCAAACCATGGAAGACATGCTCAAGCAACTGCCGATTCCCACCCAGCGGGAAATGGATGATCTTTACAAGGAAAACTATCTGCTGAAGAAACGAATCCGGACCATCGAGAAAAAGCTTGCGGCGCTCGGGCCGATTTGACCTCAAAGGAAAGGATAAGATTATGAGTCCTCCAAAATTGCCCGTCGACCTGATTCTCTCGAAACTGGCTGAAGATGTCGACAGAGCCCAGGATCGGGTCCAAAAGGCATCCGAGGTACTGCTGAGTTCCTTAAATACAGCCATCGCCACCACGCCCTACGACGTGATCTACACGGAAGATCGCGTGAAGCTCAAGCACTACCGTCCGATCAAAGAAAAATCCATGACCCATCCGCTGCTGGTGGTCTATGCGCTGATAAACCGGGAAACCATGCTCGACCTTCACCCGGAACGCAGCGTGGTT
>JBJKSK010000129.1:0-7580 GCA_046704125.1 Desulfobacterales bacterium
CGGTCTCGGCGCTTTTGCGCAGCAAGCGGCAATGCCAGGCGGCCACGCTCAGCGTGACTTTGTCTCCCCGGTGGAAAGGGGCTTTTTTGACGATGCTGATGGCGTGCAGCTGCTTCAGACCTTTCGAATCCACAAAGTAGCTGACTTCCCCGCCCATGTAGCTGCGGTCCCGGATCGTGCCGGTAAAAACGTTGGCCGAATCATTCCCGACAGCTGCCCCTTCGGCGTGGATGTCAAATTTCTGGGCCCGGATCACGACTTCCACCCGCTCGCCGGGGGTCCATTTCCGCGTCGAGTCGGCACATAGCCGTTGACCGGTATCCAGATTGACTTTCACGCGCTTTTCTTGCTGGCTTTCCACCGTTGCTTCGATAAAGTTGGAGTGCCCCAGAAAGTCTGCCACAAAATGATTGGCCGGCTCGTTGTAGACCGTTTCCGGCCCGCCTTCCTGCTGTTTTCGGCCGTCTTTCATCACGACAATCTTGTCGGACATGGAAAGCGCCTCGCGCTGGTCATGGGTGACAAAAATCGTGGTAACCCCGATCATTGTCTGGATGTTGTCGATTTCCCGGCGCATTTCCTCCCGCAGGTGCTCGTCTAATGCCGAAAGCGGCTCATCCATCAAAAGCACGTCGGGCTCGATGACGATAGCCCGGGCAAGTGCGATTCTTTGCTGCTGCCCGCCTGACAGTTGCGCCGGAAACCGGTTTTCCACTCCGGGAAGCCGCACCATCTCAAGGGCCCGGATCACTTTTTCCCGGATTTTGCCCTTGGGGACATCCCGGTACTTGAGACCAAATGCGACATTGTCATAAATGCTCTTGTGGGGAAACAGGGCGTAGTTCTGGAAAATCATTCCCAGGTTGCGCTTGTGGATCGGCATGTCGTTGACCCGCTTTCCCTTGATGAAGATGTCTCCCTCACTGGGCTGCTCGAGGCCGGCCACCATCCGCAGCAACGTGGTCTTGCCGCAGCCCGACGGGCCAAGAAGCGTCACCAGGGATCCGTCGGCAATGTCCAAGTCCATCTTCTCCACGGCCACGACCTTGCCGAAGCGTTTCACCACATTTTTAAACTCAACCGAGGCTACACCCGTATCTTTTCCCACAGCCTGTGATCTCCCAAGTGCCCGGTGCCCAAACCCCTGAACAACCGCAACGGGGGCGGCAACCCGCATTGTGAAAAAAGCGCCTGGGACACGGCGGCCTTTGCCCCAGGCGCTTTCCGGTTTAAGCGCCGGCTTTGATCCGGTCAAACTTCTCGGCCCACTTTACCTGCTTGCTGTTCCAGTAGGCCGGGTTGGCAAACAGATACCCTTTCAGTTTTCCGGTCGGATCAAAGGCGGGCAGCTTCCTCACACTTTCCGGCATCGGCACCTTGGTCGGATCCAGGCTGGGAGGATACTTTTGCCCTTCGGCCACGGCGATGGCCGCCGACGGTTCGAGCATGAAGTTGAGCAGCTTCTCGGCCACATCCATGTTGGTGCCCTTGATGACAAAGATGCACTCTTGCCACGAGTAGCAGTTTTTAGGGGCAAAAAAACCGATGGGCTGCCCCTGGTCCTGCAGCGCGGCCACACGCCCCGACCAGGCCACCGTGGCATAGATCTCTTGGTTGGCCAAAAGGCTCATCAGTTCGGCCCCGGACCCCCAATACTTCTCGATCAAGTTGCGTTGCTCCCGCAATGCCGCCCAGATCGCTTTCATGTCCTTGATATCGTTTGGATTCTGACCGGTCTTGAGGGCCGCATACCAGATGTTGGTCCGCCAGTCGCCCCAGGAGCCGATCTTGCCTTTGAGCTTCTTGTCCCACAGCAGGGCCGCACCGAGCTTTTCCGCCTTTTCCTTGGAAATGTACTTGGTGTTGTAGGCAATCCCGGTCTGGCCCACGTCGTAGGGAACCGCCGAGAGCTTGCCATGGGTAATGGCCCGGTACGGGGTGATCATGGCCGTCATGACATTTTTCAGATTGGGGATCTTGGACTCATCGAGCACCGTGTTATACCCCAGAGCGACGTACCGGGCATAGTCAAACACCCCGCTGAGGTGAGCCAGGTTAAACTCTCCCCCCGGAGGAAAGGAGGCCTTGACCCGGGTCAGATAAGTGTCCATATCCCCGAATGTGCCCTGGATTACCTGGATGCCCGTAGCCTTGGTAAACGGATCGAAGGCGTATTTCTGGAAAGCCGCCGAGACCGTTCCCCCCCAGCCGTCGAACCGGATGGATTTGGCGGCCCAGGCCTTTTTGGTCAAAGGGCCGAAGGGACCTCCGACCAAACCCGCGGCAACACCGGCCATGGTGACGTATTTGATGAAATCCCGCCGGTCGATGTCACCGTTTAGAAACCGGTCATAAACCGCATCCACGTTTTCTTTCGGATCTTTTCCCATGGCTTTCTCCTTTGTTGATGGATTTTGAAAAAAATCGGCCTGGTTTGTCAGTTGACCCCTTGACCGCTTGGTTGGCTGTTTTCCTCATCCTTGCTTTCCCCGTGAAAACCTCCGGATCGTGTAACCGGCTATCAATGGTATGGAAACCGTCAACAGGATCATCACCGCACCCAGCGCGTTGATCTCGGGGCTGATGGAGTTTCGCAGCATGCCAAATATCTTTACCGGCAGCGTCTGGTCCCTAGCCGTGGCCCAAAAAAGAGTCGCAGTGATGTCATCAAAAGAAATGGAAAAGGCAAACAGCATCCCGGCCAGAATCGCCGGGGTGAGCATCGGCAGCGTGATTTCCCGAAACGTCTGAAACGCATTTGCCCCCAATGACAGGGCCGCCTCCTCGTAGACGCGTTTGATGCCCATGAGTCGCGCCTGAACCACCAGCAGCACATAGGGCAACGTGATCACCACGTGGCCGACAAGCAGCAGGGCAAAGCTTTTGGGCTGCGCCAGCCATCGAATTAAAAGCAGCAGGGCCACACCCAGCACCACTTCCGGGATCATGATCGGTGTGATCAGCAGGGTATTGAGGACATTTTTCCCCGGGAAATCATAGCGCACAAAGGCCATGGCCGCCGGAATCCCGATGGCCGTCACCACGACGGCGGTCAGCGAGCCCAAAAGCATCGAGTTTCTAAGAGCCGATAGAATCGTGGCGTCATGGGCCAGTTCGACGTACCACCGAAAGGAAAACCCCTTCATCGGAAAGGAGCCAAACTCCTGCGGGTTAAACGAAAGGATGATCACGGCCACAATGGGGGCGAACATGAACACGTAGACCAAAATCGTGTAAAGCCGGATCAGAGACCATCCCGAAAAGCATTTCATGCGGCTAATTCCCCTGAAAACCCTTGAACAGCTGGCTGATGCCCAGATACCGGTTGTAGGTGTAGATGATCAAACACAAAAAACTCAGCAAAATCACGCTGATGGCAGATCCGAAGGGCCAGTCCAGAGTGCCGATGACCCGGTCGAAAATCAAGTTGGCGATCATCTCGTTTCCCGGTCCGCCAAGGATCAGCGGGGGCAGATAACTGCCAGCGGTCAACACGAAGACCAGCAGGCAGCCGGCGCTTACCCCGGGAAGGCTCAGCGGCAGGGTGACTTCCACAAAGGCCTGCCATTCCGTGCAGCCCAGGCTCCGGGCCGCCTCTGTCAAGCTCTTGTCGATCCCCTCCAGGCTGACATAGATATTTAAGATCATAAAGGGAAGCAGGTACTGCAGCAGCCCCAGCAGCACCGCCCCCTCGTTGTAGAGCATCCCCAGGGGCTGCTTGATGAGTCCCAGACTCATCATCACGTGGTTGAGCAACCCGGTATCCCCCAGGATATTGATCCAGCTCATCGTCCGGATGATAAAGCTGATCCAGAAGGGCAGCATGATCAACAGCAGCATCACCGATTTGAACCGGCTTTGGCTGCGGTAGAAAAAATAGGCGGGAATGTAGCCCATTACCAGGCAAAGGACCACGGTTTCCAGTGATACCCGGATGGTTCGAAGCAGCACCGACGGGTAGAAAAAATCATGGAAAAAATGGGCGTAGTTGCCAAATTGAAACGCCGGGATGTCGGCCCCGGAAGGTGCGCGCAACCAGAAGCTGTAGACCACGATAAAGCAAACCGGAACCACCAGCAGCAAAAATACCGCCGTAAAAGAAGGAGCCAACAGGGCCCAGGGCTTCCAGGGTTTTTCTTTCATATCGGCACACCGCGTTTGATCATCCGTTGATTCTCTCGATTATCGTGGCCACCCCCTGGCCGCCACCGACACAGGCCGTGGCGCAGCCCAGGCGCCCTGCCCTGGCCGCCAAAATCCGCGCCAGGGTCCCCACCAGACGAACGCCTGTGGCCCCCAGAGGATGGATTCCTTTTCCCATTGCTTCGTATCTGCTGAATGCCGTCATGGCTTGGGTCATAGAGCGGGATGCAGAAGATTTTTTGTGCTTAAATTACTGTGTGCGCCGACCGAGGCTTGTTTCAATCGGTTTGCCCGAGAACTTTAGACTCTTAAGATGATAACCGGATCATACTTTTTTTCGTCTTGCCCCCGTTTTCCCGTAAAGCAAGTCTCATCCAAGTTTGAACCCAGATCTCATGGGGTCTTCCCTGTGTGCTATCAATTGATTTATTCCGGTGATATAGGCTTGGGCCGAAATCCTTGGTATGACTTTGATAAATCCGTTTTCTTCATAAGCGTGGACAACTCTTCCCTTGAAAAGAGTCCCGGTGATACTTTCACTGACAAAGGCCTCATCGATGTTCAATTCGCCTCTGGCATAAAGGGCCGCCATCTTGGCAGACGTGCCTGTCCCGCAGGGAGAACGGTCCACCTGCCCCGCACCGAATACAACAACATTCCTGCAATGTGCATCCGGATGATCGGGTTCATCATATAGTTCTACGATATCTACTGTTTTAAAGTAAGACTTCTCCTTAAAATCAATCCGGATGGTTTCATTAACGGCATCACGAAGTTTCAGACATTCTTTTGATAATCGGGCTGCCTGCTCAGGGACAATGGTCAGGCCAAGCGCTTTGGCCGGGCAAAGAATAAAGAATCCGGCATTGAACGCAATATCAACTTTTACTTCACCTATTCCACCTATATTTACCCGCAAATCCTTTTGATACAAGAATGCTGGGACGTTTTCAATTTCTACATCAATAACCTGGC
Source organism: Desulfobacterales bacterium (assembly GCA_046704125.1). Taxonomy (GTDB): domain Bacteria; phylum Desulfobacterota; class Desulfobacteria; order Desulfobacterales; family JBJKSK01; genus JBJKSK01. The sequence goes on from JBJKSK010000129.1 coordinate 5,119, forward strand.
TATCTCTAACCGTTGCCCATCCGGTCACCAATCCGTCAGGCGTGTCTAGAAGTACTTTTGTCACTGGCTCTGTTCTTTTGACCATTCCCAACTCGACAGCCGCGGAGATAAGTCCAATGGTCCCATGACCGCACATATAGGGGTATGCCCTCGGATAGTCTCCCGTACTCAGAAAAATCACACCCAGGTCTGCATCCGGGTTCACGGGTTCAACGAGTGCGGCCCCAAACATATCGTTATGCCCTCTGGGCTCCCGCAGGATCATGGTGCGGATCTGATCGCAGTGATTTTCAAAATAATTGCGTTTTTCAAGCATGGAATTACCCCGGATTCTTGGCAATCCCCCGACAATGATCCGGGTCGGTTCGCCTGCTGTATGGGTATCAACAACACTTATGACACGATCAATCATGATCCCTCCAAAAGCCTATTCCGTTGGCCAGTCCTTCTATTGGATAAGAAGAAAACTCGACCTCTTTCCAGTCTCCGGAATCATCCGTTGAAAATCACGAAGACCTTTTAAGCCATAGCCGGTGTCCAATGTGAAGTCATACCGATAGCTAAAATATTCAGGCCTGTTTTCTGCTTCGCTCTATTTTTCACTCCAACCCGTTTAACTGATCAACAATCGTCAAGTACAACCGTAAGGCCGGATCCAGGATCGCATCAGGAAAATCGAAATCTGGACCGTGAAGCTGACCGCAATCCGTTCCACTGCCAAAGCCGAAAAAAACACCGGGGTAGTGCTGCAACAAAACCCCGAAGTCGTCAGACCAACGCTGGGCCTGTTCCAACTCGAGCAGGGGAAGTCCTGCATGTTGTGCAGATGCAATCATCAGATCCAGAGCCCTGTCATGGTTGTAAGTGGCCGGTATCCCCTTCTCGGGCCAGCCTTGCCATCGCAGGTCGTAGGACCTGGCGATCCCGGCGACCATCTGATCCACTTCACGGCATAGCTGCTTCAGTTCCTCATCGGTTTGGCTGCGAACCGTCGCCCGCATACGGGCGATGCCAGGGGTAGTTCCGTGATCAGTTTCACCCAATTGCGCGTAAGCGGCCTGACTGGCGTTTCGCTGTGGGTTCAAACCTGACCAGACACTTAAATTCTCAAAGTGATCTATGATTTTAGACAAGGCCATCGCCGGGCTTTGCCCGGCGGCCGGTTGTCCGCCATGAGACGATTTTCCAATCAATTCTACTACGTAATCGGTTGCCGCCCAGGCAAACTGACCCCGACGGTATAAGACGGTACCCAAGGGAAATCCGGGCATGTTATGAAAGCCGAAGACGTAATCGGGCTGAAGTTCGACCAACCGGGGGTCGGCCACGACCGCAGGCGCTCCTATTCCGGTCTCTTCCTGAGGCCTGAACAACAGGACGACCCGGCCACGAACCAGACGGCATTGATTCAATAGGGCACCTAAACCGGCAACGGTGGCCATGTGGCCATCGTGCCCGCACATATGCCCGGCGCCAGGCACCTGGGAACGATACTCCACCTGGCCTTGTTCCGAGATGGGCAGGGCGTCCAGTTCACAAGTAAAGACCGTGGTCGGGCCTGCCTGGGTTCCGGCAAATACGATGGCCAGGCCACAACCACCCAATTCAGAAAGGATCCGGTCGGGTTTAAAAGGCGTCAAAAATTCCAATAACCGAGCCGCTGTAGCCTCTTCATGGGTGGAAAGATCCGGCTTGCTGTGAATGGCATGACGCAGGGAAATCACCGCTGGCAATATGCCCTTCACAATATCGGGGTTGCCAATCCACATGACTTGGTTCCTTTTTGAGAGGTTAAACCATCTTTTTAAGTACATCGGCCATCACATGCAGGCCGAAGTCAATTTCCGTTTCATCGATAATGAGATGAGGTCTCAACCTGATGCTCTTGGGGCCGCATCCCACTAACAACACCCGGGCTGCGGCACATTGGTCGGCAAAACGCTTCCGGGAATCAGGGTCGGGAAGATCAAAAGCGCAAAACAGGCCCTGGCCCCGTACGTTGGATATCAGGCCGGGAAAACCGGACTGCAACTCCCTAAGCTTTGTCAACAGATAGGTCCCCTGCTGTTGAGCGGCTTTCACAAGTTGTTCAGACTCGATAATTTCGAGGATGCGTTTACAGCGCACCATGTCCACCAAGTTGCCTCCGAAGGTGGAGGAAATACGGCTGGGGCATCTGAACACATTGTCTTGCACCTGGTCTAGAACCGGTCCTGCCAGAATGCCACAGACCTGAGTCTTTTTTCCGAAAGCGAGGATGTCCGGTTTTACGCCGTGATGCTCGTGAGCCCAGAAGCGACCGGTGATCCCGATTCCCGTCTGCACTTCGTCAATGATGAAAAGAATCCGGTTCTCGGTGCACAGATCCATGAGGGATTGCATGAATTCGGGCCGGAAGTGATTGTCGCCGCCTTCGCTCTGAATCGGTTCGATGATAAGTCCAGCAACGCGATCTTTATGTT
>JBJKSK010000130.1:0-4432 GCA_046704125.1 Desulfobacterales bacterium
TGCCCGGATGCGGCATCATGGCTAGTTTTGCCGCCGCATCCCGAGAAAAACTGCTGTTGGATGCCGAACTGGCTGCCGCCGCCAGGCGCTTCATGCGGCCCTGGTCGGCCACCGACGAGGATCTTGCCGAGGCCGTTATCACCCAGGTCGGTCCGAGAGGAAGCTTCTTAACCCAGCCTCATACCCTGGCACGCTGCCGGACAGAAATTCACCACCCCAAGCTGTTCTGCCGCAGCTCCTACGAAAAATGGGCCGGCCAAAACCTGGTGGCGCAAGCAACCGCCGAAGCCAACCGGCTGATCGAAACCTACGCGGCCCCGCAGATAGACGCCGGGTTGAAACAGGCGCTGGAAACCCATCTGTATTTCAGAAAAACCCGCTAAACAGAGCTTCCATCAAAATACCTTGACAAGCATGGTGCATCCATACGAAGTTGTACATACAAGATGGGACATTTTTAACCAGGATACCTTGTCGATATCATGCACCCCTTCTCTCCCTGCAGCCGTAGCGACCCTGCTTGGTCAGGTCAAACGACCCCGATCCCAAAGGCCGGCCGTGCCACCCCGGGAAACGGTCATTCCGTCCAGGGCTCTGCCACGCTGCTGTGGGTGGATCTGACCACAGAAACCCTGAGCCGTCACACCATCACCAAGGCCATGGACCAATGGCTCGGGGGCCGAGCCTTGAACGTGGCCCTGCTTTACCGCCATTTGCCCCGACCCATCCAGCCCATGGCGCCGGAAAACCTGCTGTTGCTATCCGTCGGACGGCTGGCCGGCACCTTAGCCCCATCGGCCACCCGGCTGCACATCAACGCCATCAGCCCCCAGACCGGAATGCTGGGCAGCTCCAATGTCGGCGGCCGGTTCGGAGACTGGCTGCAGGCCGCCGGCTGTCAGGTGATTGCCGTCAGCGGCCAGTCCAGTCATCCGGTATTCCTGGATATCGACGGAGATCAGGTCCGGCTGCTGGATGCCACAGATCTGTGGGGGCTGGATACCGATGCCACCCACGATCAACTTGAACGCCTTTTGGGAGACAGCCCCATTCAATCCCTGACCATCGGCCCCGGGGGAGAAAAAGGAGTCCGGTTTGCCTGCATCGTCAACGATCGGGACCACGCCGCCGGACGCACCGGCATGGGCACGGTGATGGGGGCAAAAAAACTCAAAGCCATCGTCGTGCACCAGAGCCGCCACCGGGTGCGCCCGGCCAACCAATCGGCATCCCGTGCCGCGGTGGCTGAATATGCCCGTCGCATAACCGCTTCTCCGGACTTCGAGATGTTTTCCAGGCTGGGGGGCGCGGGTTACGTTCAGTGGGCAGACGACAAGGCCCTGATGAGCACCCGCAATTACCGTCAGACGCGTTTCGAAAACGCAGCCCAAACCGACGGCATCCACATGAAAGAAGCACTGGTGCGCGCCCGGGGCTGTGCCCGATGCCCCGTGCGGTGCAAGGCCGAGCTGCGATTTTCCCAGGGGCGGCTCGCCCAGAAAACGGCCTTTCGGCCCGAATTTGAGCCCATGATCAATCTGGGGGCCAAGTGCGGGCTTTCCGATATTCAGGCGATCGTCTGGCTGGACAATCTGTGCACCAGACTGGGCATCGACTCCACATCGACATCGACCGCCATCGCCTTTGTCATGGATCTGGCCCAGCGAAACCTGCTGCCCGAAAAATGGGCCCAGAGCCTGGACCTGTCTTGGGGAAATGCCGATACCATGGAAGCCCTGATCCGCCAGATAGCGGCCATGGAAGGTTTAGGCGCCATATTGGGCCTGGGGGTGCGGGCGGCCGCGGAACATTTCGGTGAGGCCACCAAAGCCTACGCCGCCCAGGTCAAGGGGCTGGAGCTTTGCGCCTATCATCCGGCCGCCCTGCTGGGACCGGCCCTGGGGTATGCCGTCAGCAGCCGGGGAGGCGATTACAACAACGTCTATGCTTCCCTGGAGCACCGCTGGAGCCCGGCTCAAGCCGAAGCGGCCTTTGGGACGTCCAAGGCTTTAGATCCTAAAAGCTACGAAGGCAAAGGGCGGCTGGTGCATCGAGCCGCGCTGGTCAACATCGCCGTGGACAGTTTGGGGATCTGCAAAGTTCCGGCCTTGTCGCTGATTGGCACCTTCGATCTAGAGCCTGAAGCCCGGCTGACCGCCGCGTTGACCGGAAAACCCGTAACGGCCAAAGACCTGATGGAAATCGCCCAGAAAACGGCGACCCTCGAGCGGATGATCAACCTGCGTCAGGGACAACGTCCGGAACAAGACTGCCTGCCGGACATGTTTTTTAGCGGCACCGGCCCCCGGCTGGACCGGGACCGATTCCATCAAATGGTTCTGGAATTTTATCAGGCCATGGGCTGGCAAGACAACGGGGAGCCCGCCCCCGGGACCATCGCGGATATCGAAAAGCAGCTCCAAGGCCTCGATGTCTGGAAACCCGAGACCGCCGCATTGCCCCGGCCGGTATGACGGCGGATGGGAAAAATCTTCCGACGCTTTGCCGGCGCTTCTCCCGGAAAGGAGGCCGCTAAGGGCGGCATCCCCTGCCCGGCACAAGCCGTAATCAAAGGGTGTCCATGGCGGCAAACCGCGGCTCGTGCAAGGGAATGAGCACGTCGGCCACGGACTTGACCTTGAGCATGATGTCGTAGGCCTCATAGGCATTGACCAGGGTTCCCGGAGGAATCACCTCCAACTCCATGGCCCGTACCGCCGAGGATGGATTGAAGTTTTCGTCTGTGACGCAAAAGCCAGTGATGACCGCAATCCCCTCCTCGGTGTCCACCACCACGGAAAGGCCCCCTTCCGTGTGCGCCGGCGTGTGCATGACGCGAATCCCAGGTACGATCTCCCGGTCTTGGGTCACCGCGCGAACCTGCCCGTTTTCTTCCACGTCCTGGAAATAATCCTCCACATACCTGAAATCTAACGGGTGTGGGGCATGGATCCGTTCGATTTCCTTTTCATGGACAAAAAAAGTGGCGTTGACGCATTTGTAGTCGTTTTCGCAATGATCGCTGTGCAAATGGGTGTGGATGACAATATCGATGTTTTCGGCCGAAAGCCCCCATCGGTCAAGTCCCTGTCCGAAGGTGTAGATCTTTCCGCCAATAGCGTTTTCCCGGTCGTCGGAAGCGATGGGGTTCATCTCTCCGGTGTCCACCAGGATGGTTTTGTCTCCGCCCTCCAGGTACCATGCGTAAATCGGAATCACATAGGGCGTGCCGTAATCGTGCTGGTAGGTCATCATGCCTTTATCAAACACCTTGGTTCCCATCACGATGGGATGGATCTTAAAAAGGCTCATGGTCTTTCTCCATGCAGAGGTTTGATTCAATGGCTGCAGAAAAAAACTATCATATCCCCGGCTGAAATTCGAGAGCAATGTCACACCGGGGATATATCGCCGGTGGCGGCATGCATCAGCGGTGTTGGCCCTTGCCATCACCGCTTCCCACCTGATAGAAAACACTCAGACGACTTTCCAGAAAGGATTTCATTGCCAAATGGCGTGCATCACCCTCAAACCCGGCCGAGACAAGAGTCTGCTCCGCCGCCATCCCTGGGTCTTTTCCGGGGCCGTGGCCAGCTGCCAGGGGGCTCCTGGAATTGGCGATACCATTGACATCCGCGCCGCTGACGGCACATGGCTGGCGCTTGGCGCCTTTAGTCCCCGGTCTCAGATCCGCGCCCGGGTCTGGAGTTTTGCGCCGGATCAACGCCTTGATGACACTTTTTTCCATGCCCGGATTTCCCGGGCCATGGCGCTTCGCCGCGATCTGGAGACTCTGACCAGCGCTTACCGCTTGGTCAACGCCGAATCCGATGGGCTGCCCGGCCTGGTGGTAGACCGCTACGGAGATTATCTCGTATGCCAGTTCCTGTCATCTGGTGCCCAGCGATGGAAACCTCAGATCGTCTCGGCGCTTGCCGATTGCTTTCCCGCCAGTGGGATCTACGAGCGCTCCGACGCCCAGATCCGGCGCAAGGAAGGGCTGAGTCCGGAAACCGGAGTACTGTCCGGCCAGGCGCCGCCGGAACGCATCCGCATCCATGAGCAAGAAGTCTGCTTTTTCGTAGATGTCTATCGGGGCCACAAGACCGGCTTTTATCTGGATCAGCGCGACAACCGGATCCGTGTGTCCAGACAGGCCCGGGACGCCGAGGTACTGAACTGCTTTTCCTACACCGGCGGCTTCGGGCTGTTTGCCCTCAAGGGGGGCGCCAAACAGGTGACCAATGTGGAAGCCTCGGCCGATGCCCTGGCCCTGGGGCGGGAAAACGCGGCGGCCAACGGTTACGGTCCCGATCAGATACAAGACATTCAGGCAGATGTCTTCCAGGTGCTTCGCTCCTTCCGGGAAGAAAATCGCCGCTTTGATCTCATAGTGATGGATCCGCCCAAGTTTGCCGAATCCGCAGGTCAG
>JBJKSK010000131.1:0-2591 GCA_046704125.1 Desulfobacterales bacterium
CACCGGAACCACGATTTTCACCGTAAGCCGCACCCTCAGCGCCTGGGAAAAGAAAGGCTGGATTAAATCCAAAAGAGAGCAGATCGTCGTATGCGATCCCCATTCCCTGGTGATGTTTCTTGAACACCCGTGACCGTCCGGCCTTTTTTTCAATCATTGCGTTAGCGCAAAGATCTTTTGCTTTCGGGAGGCTATTTTCCACTCATGATGAAAATCGATTCGAAAATAACCGTTCAAAAGCTGCTGGCGAACCATCCCGGTGCGATCACCGCCTTTATCAAGGCAAAAATGCAGTGCGTGGGTTGTCCGGCGCAAGGCTTTCATACACTGGAAGAGGTTGCCCGAATTTATGGTTGCACCGTTGAGGACTTGTGCCTCGCCATCCGGGAGGCCGTTGAAATGAAAGGAAAACCATAAGCCGATTCAAATTGCGGGCACACTTTTAACCCCTCGGGAACACAACGACAGGAGGAGTTTCATGCATAAACGACAAATCATGGAAAGCATTTACTGGCTTGGCGCCGTCGATTGGGACAACCGTCTTTTCGATTCCCTCATCCCGCTTCCAGACGGGACCACTTATAACGCGTACCTGATTGAAGGCAGCCAGAAGACCGCTTTGCTGGATACCGTCGATCCTTCGATGACCGAGGTATTGATGGGGCAGCTGGAGGGGGTATCCAAAATTGACTATATTGTTTCCCATCATGCCGAGCAGGACCATTCCGGGGCCATTTTGCGGGTTCTGGCCCGATTTCCCATGGCTAAAGTGGTTTCCAGCCCCAAGGCCAAGGGGATGCTCATCGATCTGCTGGGTATTCCCGAAGAGGCCTTTATCACCGTGGCAGACGGCGAAACGATGTCTCTCGGGGACAAGACCCTGAAGTTTATCCACACGCCCTGGGTGCACTGGCCCGAGACCATGGTGACGTACCTGGAAGAGGCTCAGATTCTTTTCAGCTGTGATTTCTACGGTTCCCATATCGCCAGCGGCGATCTTTTCGTGACCGATAAGGGGCGCGTGTACGAGGCCGCCAGACGCTATTTTGCCGAAATCATGATGCCCTTTCGCCGGGTGATCGAAAAAAATATTGAAAAATTGAAAGGCTATGACATCCGGATGATCGCTCCCGGCCACGGACAAATCTATGACCACCCGGCATGGATCCTGGACGCCTATCAGCAATGGATCCTTGGCCCCCTCCGGAATACGGTGGTTATCCCCTTTGTGAGCATGCATCACAGCACCCGGCAGATGGTTGACTGTTTGACCACGGCCCTGGTGGAAAGAAACGTTGGCGTGGAGCTGTACAATCTGACGGCCACCGATATCGGGAAACTGGCCATGGCGCTGGTGGATGCCGCTACCATTGTCGTCGGAACGCCCACAGTTCTCGCCGGCCCGCACCCCCTGGCCGCATACGCGACTTTTCTGGCTAATGCCCTGCGGCCCCGAACCAAATTTCTCTCCGTTATCGGCTCTTACGGCTGGGGGGGAAAGACGGTGGAAACCCTGGCGGCCATGATTCCCAATCTCCAGGTCGAGGTGATAGCGCCCGTGCTTTGCCAGGGCAGACCAACGGCCAATGATTTTCAGGCACTGGATGATCTGGCCGCGGCGATTTCAAAGAAGCACGCGGCGCTCAATCTTGATTGAGGTCCGGTAGAAACAAAGGGCTCAAGCCGTCGGCAAAAAAACATACGGTAGGTCACCGCCCGGCAAATTGATGCCGGGCAGATCGGAGGACCAATGAAAGCCTCACAGCAGTTGAAAGAGGAGCATCAGGCAATAAAGATCGTCTTTCGCATACTGGAAAAAATGTGCGAAAAACTGAACACCGAAGGAACTCTCGACGCGGCCCAGTTTGAGGGGCTGCTCGATTTTTTCAAGGTTTTCGTAGACAAATGCCATCACGGCAAAGAGGAGGATCTGCTGTTTCCCGCCATGGAACAGGCCGGCATACCGAGACAAGGTCCCATCGGCGTCATGCTCGCCGAGCATGATCTGGGACGCGACCATGTGAAGGCTATCAGCGAGGCTTTTTCCGAATACCAGGCAGGCCGCACGGAGGCTTCTGCCCGGCTTATCGATCATGCCAAGGGATATGTCGCGCTCATGCTGGCTCATATCGATAAGGAGGACCATGTGCTGTATCCCATGGGAGACAGCCGTTTTTCGAAAGAAACTCAGGAGGCGCTGCTTGAAAAGTTTGAGAAAATCGAAATCGAAAGAATCGGCACCGGCAAACATGAGCAATTTCACAAAATGATTGATCAACTCAGCAAAGTGTACCTGTGACCAGACCTTGAGCTGTGGCGGTAGGGGACAAAACGCGTCGCCTCAAATCAGAATCCGATAGACCTCATCGAGCGAGACCTGGTCGCTTCGCCGGTCATATTTTGCCCGCATGCTTCAACCCCTTGACCGCACTTGCCGGATTGACAGGGACCGTCTGACCGGTCACCGGTTAGTCAAAAAGCATTCGGATCGCCGCCAGTTGCAGCTTTACCGAGGGGGCGGCGATTTTTTTCTGGAAGTCCTCGATATAGGCGCCACATGCACGGGGCACACCCCGGAAAGCGCCTCAATC
>JBJKSK010000132.1:0-3998 GCA_046704125.1 Desulfobacterales bacterium
CTTCGGGACCCGGGAGCTGGCGGCTCGGATAAAGGCCGTGGGGCTTGACAGAATTGTGGAGCATCGCCGGGTGATCGTCCCCCAGCTAGGCGCAACCGGTGTTTCAGCCAAAGAGGTAAAGCGGCTCTCCGGGTTTAGGGTGGTATACGGGCCTGTCCGGGCCAGTGATATTTTCTCGTTTTTGTCAAATAACAGGACCGTTGACCCGTCCATGCGGGCGGTCACTTTCAGCTTTTATGAACGATTGATTCTGACACCCATCGAGTTGCAGACCACCTTGAAACCGGCTCTTATCACGGCTTTTGTGCTCTTTATTCTGTCGGGTTTTGGGCCGGGCCTGTTTTCGCTGTCAAGTGCCTGGTCCAGGGGGCTGACGGCCGTGGTGGCGCTCGGGTGCGGCATATTTTCCGGAGCGGTTGTCACCCCGATCCTGTTGCCCTTTATTCCGGCCAGGGAATTTTCCCTCAAGGGGATTATCTGCGGCATTGCCGCCGCCCTGGTGCTGCTTTTGTCGGTGTCTTCCTTTACCGCGTCGATGGCAGCCGGGCTATCACTGGCGTTGTTTGTGGTCACCGTCAGTTCGGTTCTGGCAATGAATTTTACCGGCGCTACCCCTTTCACAGCACCATCGGGTGTTGAAAAAGAGATGAAACGATACATCCCGCTTCAGATGGCGTCCCTGGTTCTGTGCTCGGGCCTTTGGATTTATGCGGCCTTCTGATCCCAGGACGGGGGCAGAAAACACCGATTTTACCGTGGCAAAAGGTTAAAGAAATGAAAGCGTTCCGATATCTTGAGAATGTCGCCACCCTGGCTCTGGACCGGGACAAATGTATCGGTTGCACCCTGTGCACCCAGGTCTGTCCCCAGCAGGTGTTGGAAATGCAGCGGGACAAGGTGGCGATCGTGGATTTGGATGCCTGCATGGAATGCGGCGCCTGTGTGAACAACTGTCCCACGGGTGCGCTAACGGTCAACCCGGGGGTGGGCTGAGCCGCCTACATTATCCAGGTCTGGATAAAAGGAAAGGAAAAAGCCTCCTGTGGCAGCGGGTGCTGCTGAACCCAGGCTCGCACCTTTTGATGAGGCGCCATCTCATTGCCTTGTGTGGCCAAAAAATATGTTTATTCCTGATTTTTAGATCCACACGTTGTCTTTAGCCGTCATTTCATTTTCCGCATCACCCGTATTAATGGTGCCTGCCGGTTCGACCAGCATGGCCTTGCATTCCTTCTCGGCAAAGGGCCGATGTTGCGCACCCTTTGGCACGACAAACATCTCACCGGCTTTTAACTTTACTGATCCCTCCCGGAAGGCAATGGACATTTCACCTTCGAGAACAATGAAGACCTCATCGGTATTGTCATGACTGTGCCATACGAATTCGCCCTGAAATTTTACAACCTTAAAATGGTAGTTGTTCATCTGAGCGATGATTTTGGGCGCCCAATGTTCAGAAAAACAGGATAATTTTTCATTGAAATTGATTGCTTTCAATTCCATCATCTTTCACCATTTGTCTTCCCATGGGAGTTCTGAAGGCGAGGCATCCTTCCATTCTCGAATGATTCTTTGTGCTTCCAGAAAGTCTGCCTCAGAAACCCGAATTAAACCCCAACCGTATTGGGACTGGAAAAGGCCGTCATAGGCCGTATCGTGAAATGATTTTATTTCTGCATAAATTCCATTTTCCTCCAAAATCGATTTAATCACATTGGCTTCTGCTTCGTTTTCGGGTTTTATCAAATTTTTCATGGCCGGATCTCCCGTACTCTCTAAAGTTAAAGGATAAAAGGCCCAGGGGCCATAAAAGCTTTGGGCCAAAGCCAACCGGTTTGGGGGAAATCTTTAGCAAATCGCCTTTTCTCCGATGAGCCACAGCCATCCCCCTGCCACAGCCAGCGTGACCAGGGTCACCGGAACCCCCACCCTGGCATGTTCGAGCCACGTCAGCCGAAGGTCGGGATCCAGGCTTTTGGCCTGATCAAGTACGATCAGGTTGGCGATACTGCCCACGATAAGCAGGTTGCCGGCAAACGTGCTGGTCAGGGCAAGCAGCGGGCCTGCAAGCGGATGGGTTGCCGCCGGCAGGAGCAGCATGGTGGCGGGGACGTTGGAAACGAGGTTCGAGAGAATGACCGTGAAGAAAAACAGCCATCCGGGGGCGCGGACATTGACGCCCATGACCTTTAACCATCCCATCACCTTTTCCAGCATGCCCGAGTCTATGAGTGCGTGATTCAAGACAAAGAGGCCACCGAAAAGCATCAGCAGCTGCCAGTCCACAAGCCCGAGGAATTTTCTTGATTCCATTTTTCTGCTCAAAAGCAGAATGCCCGCGGCAGTCAAAGCCAGAAGATCACGCGGCCATGTGTTTACCAGAAAAGCGCCTACCAGGCAGGAAAGGACGGCGAGGCCCTTGATGGTCTGGTACCGGTCGTAGGCCGGGGCGACCACCTGGATGGGGCTGCCCCTTTTTTGCCAGTTTCCGGAATATTTCTGCCGGATGATGATCCATACGGCCCCGAGGCCCAGAACGACCGGAACGGATGCAGCCAATAGATAACGAGAAAAGGAAAGGTTCAGTTTCTGGCCGATGAGCATGTTCTGGGGATTTCCAATGATGGTTGCGGCCGATCCCACGTTTGAAGCGCAGGCAAGCGCGAGAAGGAAAGGGATGGGATTCAGGCTTTTCCGTGTACAGCCCTCCACAAGGACAGGCGTCATCGCAAAGCAGACGATGTCATTGGCCAGAATTCCGGAGAGAAAGGCCGAAATCCCGATCAGTAAGGCCAACAGGGCCTCAGGAGACACGTCCAATGCGGAAAGCTTACGGGTTACATGAGAATAGAAGCCTGACAGCCTGAGTTGGGCAGAGCACACCATCAGGCCGAAAAGAAGCGCCATCGTCGGAACATCCAACGCATTCCAGGCGTTTTGGGTATTCATGCTCCGGCTGGCGAGAAGAAAGATGGCACCCAGCAATGCAATCCCCGGCCGGTTCAGCGCGAGGCCGGGGATGTTGCCCAGCATCATCCCCAGATAAACAAAAAGGAAAACTCCCAATACGATAAGGTCATTCATCCTTAACCATCCATGAAGCGTCATTCCAGGCGGGCAGGAACAGTATCAGGATGAAAACGCGGCGTCAATTTTCTCCACCGTTTTTTTCAACAACCGCCCCCCTGCGGCCGTTGCCATCGGGAAACAGGGCGGGTGAACTCGAATTGCTATCGAAATATTGAACCGCTGGTCATCATATCATGCCGCGATCAGGGCAAGCGCGGCACAGGCGGCTATCAGGCCGACCCACTGCTGGCGCTGCAAACGCTCCTTTAAAAAACACCGTGCCAGCAAAACTGTCGAGGCCGGGTACATGGATGCCAGAATAGTCGATACATCCAGGCGGCCGAGTTTTGATGCCAGGGCGAAAAAAGCGTTTCCCGAGATATCAAAAACACCGGCCAGCAGGATATAGGGCATCTGGGCGCGGGGCGGTAAAACCAGTTGCCGGCGTATGGCCAGGGTAACGCCAATGATGGTGACCGAGGCCAGGCGCGCCGAGATCAAAGGCCACAGGATCGCCTGTCTGCTGACGTGGTTGATGCAGATAAAAAAAAGGCTGAATCCGAATCCGGCCAGCACAGACAGGATCAATTCGTTCCTGCGAATCCGGTGGATCTCGCCGACGGCGGAAAAGAACCAGACCGCCAGCAGGGCCATACCGAAACCGATGATCTGGGTATGTTTGGGCAAACCTTCGGTGAAGGCGGCAAGTACCACCGGGACCACTGCGGTGGCCACAGCCGACAGGGGCGCCACAACACCCATCCGGCCCACGGCCAGACCCCTGTAAAGGGCAATCAGGCCAAGCACCCCGCCCCCACCGGCCAGGGCGCCCCAAAGGAATTGTCCCATGGTCGGCGCTCCTCCGGGAAACCACGCGCGCAGGCCGATCAACAGGACCAGACCGATGGCCTGGGAATAAAAAATGACGA
>JBJKSK010000133.1:0-3444 GCA_046704125.1 Desulfobacterales bacterium
TAGAGTGAAATATCGAGTCTCACGGAGTCGTGTCCGCTTTTTTTGAGTTGCGTGTGGATGGCTCGCGCCACCACGTCGCGGCATGCCAGGTCTTTTTGGGAATCGTACTTTTGCATGAAGGTTGCGCCGGTTCCATCGATAAGAATTCCACCCTCGCCTCTGACAGCCTCAGAGATGAGAAAATTTTTAGCCTCCGGATGATACAAACAAGTGGGATGAAACTGCACAAATTCCAGATTGGCCACCGTGGCCCCAGCCCGATAGCCCATGGCAATCCCATCCCCGGTGGCCACATCCGGATTGCTCGTGTACAGATACACCTTGCCTGCGCCGCCGGTGGCCAGCAGGGTGATCTTGGCGCAAAACGTCCGGACTTCGTTGAGGTTTCGGTCCAGCACATAGGCCCCGCAGCAGAAATCCTCGTGGGTGGTGATGATCACCCCCCGTTTCATTCGTGTGGACACGGTAATCAGGTCAATGGCCACATGTTCTTCGTACACGGTGATGTTGGGATGCTGGCGGACGTGATCCACCAGGACCCGTTCGATCTCCATGCCCGTCATGTCCTGGGCGTGAACAATCCGTTTCCGCGAGTGGCCTCCCTCCCGGCCAAGGTCTAGGACCTTTGGCTCCGAAGCGTCTTCCTGGACGTTGAAATGAGCCCCCATGGCGATGAGCTCTCGGATGCGATCCGGCCCGTTTTTGACCACCAGCTCCACGACGTCTTCGTTGCATAGCCCGTCTCCGGCAGCCAGGGTGTCTTTGATGTGCAGATCAAAGGAATCCAGTTGCCCAAACACCGAGGCGATGCCTCCCTGGGCCTGGGAGGTATTGCTATCCATGATGCCACGTTTGGTCACGATGGCCACACGCCCGAATGAGGCAACTTTCAACGCGAAAGTCAGCCCCGCCACTCCGCTTCCGATGACCAGAAAATCCGTCTTGATCTGCATGTTGTCCATGAATATCGATTACACCTGGGTCAATGGGGAACGGCCACCTGATAAAAATCCCCTGTTTTGCATTTGGCCTCGTCAGGAAAGCAGTCCGGAACGCCGCCGCTGGCGTTTGGTGCTCAGTCCTAAAATCACACCAGCCAGCAGCACGCCGGCGCCGCTTAAAAACCATCGGATGTTTTGCTGCAGCTTCATGCTTTCCAGCTCCCGATCCAGAACCTCGACTCGGGCCGTCTGCTGGGCCAGCGCGGCGGCGGATTTCTCGGAGCTGGCCTTGAGGGCCAGGAAATCCTTGGATCCGGACTTGAGGGTCTCGTAAGCGGTTTTGATCTCGTTTAGCGAAGTCTGGCTTTTTTCCAACGCGTCTTTCAGCGTTTTGTTTTCCTGACGCAGCTTTTCATTTTCCTGCATCGGAGAGCTCGATTGGCTGATCAGCGCCTGGTATTTGGTATTCAATTCAGCCAATGACAGGCTGCATGGAACATTAGGGGTGAGAAACCGGGTGAGCACCCAGCCTTGTTTCCCATCGGCGGTGAGCACCTGGCTCCAGTCACTTTGAGGGGTGATCACCTCGACTTTGTCACCCGATTTGAGCATGCCAATGATCTTTCGGCTGGTTCCAGGGCCGGTACGCAGGGTAATATCGATGGTGTCACTGATGTACATTTCGTTTGCCGCCATACATGTCGAGACAAGCAGCAGCAGGCAGAATGCCGCGATGGCGAAATATTTCATTTGCAGCGCTCCGGGGAAAAAGGTAAAAAAATCTGATTTTTTCGTCTGTTTTCGGACCAAAAAGTGGGCGAAAAAATCGTTTCTGTCAATCTTTTCTTTTCATTGCTGGCAATTCTTGCTAATAAAAGTAATAAGTTGAGAACATTAAAATTCATTATCAAGGTTGGATATGATCGTATTTGATCTTCAATGCGGCAACGGTCACCGCTTCGAAGGGTGGTTCGAAGACCACCAGGCCTTCGAGACACAACAAACAAAAGGGCTGATTTCCTGTCCGGTCTGCAACGACATGGGCATCGAGAAGCTGCCGTCGGCCTTTGCCATCAAATCGTCTTCCCAGAGGCTGCCGGTTTCCGACCCGGATCCGGGACAACTGGCCGAACTGAGTCAGCGCATCGCGGACTACGTAGCCAAAAATTTCGACAATGTGGGCGTCGATTTCACCAAGGAAGCCCTCAAGATCCATTACGGGGCATCGGAACCTCGAAACATCCGGGGAGTGAGCACCGACGCGGAGGAAAAACTGCTGCGCAAGGAAGGCGTTCCCTTTATCAAGTTCCCCGTTCTCGGCAAACCGGATCCGGATCCCGAATCCTGACTATCTGTCGGTTTTCAGCCAAAGGGTTGGACCCGTTTGGCACCCAATCACCAAAACCACGGTTGCCCCTGCGGGAGGCAACAGGCCAACGGATTACCGCATCATGGAAATCAGCGTATCCTGCTACGCCGGTTACCGTGGGGAGGAAACTCCCCGGCGGTTGCGATTCAAACACCGGGAAGTCGCCGTCACGGTGCTCGACCGATGGCTGTCGCCGGATCACCGGTATTTTAAACTTCTCGGCGACGACCAGGCGCTCTATATCTTGCGCCATGACCCGGTGGCCCAAGGCTGGGAACTGGTCTTTTACACGCTTGAGCCGCTACACGGCAAGGATGTATACCGATGAAAGATGACAATGGGCTTTATTACTACCCGTTTCCCGAAAACAAGAACGTTCGCATGTACGTGAAACAGACCGAAGACGTCATCTGTTTCCGGATGTGGAACGCCAACGATGCCCAGATGTGGGTCCAGCATGGCTGGGTGCCCTACGAGGCAATCCGGCAAGCCGCAGCCATGTTCCATAAAAAGGGCTTTGACCCGGACCGGGCCTACGACATCCGTGTCGCCAGGGCGCTTTTGACCGAAGGCGGAAGATTTTAATTCGTTTTCAAAGACGGCCGCAAATCCAAATACAGGGTTTGCCCCCCGTCTATTGCAGATCGACGGATTCCAGGTAGCTTTTCACCGAGGCGATACTCATGTTGAAAATGGCTTTTCCAGACAGCATCAAATAGCGCTGCATCTGGCTGCCGCACATTCGCGCGAAGGTGGCTCCGATCATCGCACCGGGATCGGCGTTTTCGGGCAGATGCTGTAATGCACCCACGTAAATGTCCACCCGCTGCTGCAATACCCCGAAATAATCAATGGCTTTCCCGACATTGCAGGACGCCACCGCCGAAAGGTTAGCCGAAAATGCCCGAACGCCCTGCCAGAAGGTCTGTGCCATCGCATCCTTGCGGGCGTGATCCGCCATGAAATAAGAGATGGCCCATCCCACGCTCAAAACTCTCAACAACTGGATTTCGTACTCCATGGCCACCGGGTTGATGCCTGATTCCGGGGGAATGTTTTCGATCAACGGTTTGATCGGATCACGATCAAAGGAAAAGTTGACGAAATCTTCACCGGCAGCAGCCACAGTTAATG
>JBJKSK010000134.1:0-10715 GCA_046704125.1 Desulfobacterales bacterium
CCAAAGAGGGTTTTACCTTGCGCGACATGGAGCGCGAAGTCATCAAGTCCACGCTGGCCGGCACCGACAACAACAGGAGCCTGGCGGCCAAAAAGCTCGGGGTCTCCCGCCAGACGCTGCTAAACAAAATCAAGGAATACGGGCTGTAGCGCAGGCTCAAGGTCCGGGTTTCTGCCTTTTTCCCCGCGATGTTTTTTCCTGCTGGCCACCGTCCCGAACACTGCCCTTTTTCCCCGCATCCACCTCAGAGCCGAGCGCACTTGTGAGTGCGGCCTGGCTTTTTTCGCCTGCTTCCAGTCGATGTTAAAAAATCAGGCAGATGAAAGCAGGGCCAGGAACCTCAAACGCCCAAAATTTTTACATCCAGAACCTGTCGACCTCATGCAGTCAATGCACTTTATAATGTAATTTCAATGTAATGAATTTTTTTTGAGAAAATAGAACACTCTTGGCACAAGCCATGCTTTTAGTGAATCGCAAAGACACGGCAAGGCCGCCTTGAGCATTTCACCAAAAACAGCCCTGGCGGTTATGTAAACCAAGTGTCACACGTCAACACTCATTTTTAAGGAGGAAAGAACAAGATGAAAAAAGGATTGTTCGCAGCAGTTTTGGCCTTTGGTCTGGTAATGGCTGGTATGGCCTATGCTCAAGGTCCCGGTTATGGATACGGGGGTGGCTACGGCGGGATGGGCCCGGGGATGATGGGGTATTACGGTGGCAGCGGGTACGGCTACGGCGGGATGGGCCCGGGGATGATGGGATATTACGGCGGCAGCGGGTACGGCTACGGCGGGATGGGCCCGGGAATGATGGGTTACTACGGCGGCAACGGGTACGGGTACGGCTGTCCCGCCTACGGTGCCTATGGCTACGGCCATAGCGGTTACGGCCCCTATGGCTGGAACGGCTATCAAAACGGTTGGAATAACGAGAAATACCAGAAATTCCTGAATGACACCGAGGGGCTGCGCAGGCAACTCAACGACAAGGGCTTCGAGTACCAGGAAGCTCTCAGAAACCCCAACAGCACCAAGGAAAGCCTTGCACAGATCCAAAAAGATATCAATAAGTTGCAAGCCGAGATCAATGAAAAGGCGCAACAGGAGCAATAGTTCCTGAAACGTCGGCGGTTCCCTTAAACCCGGCCATCCTCGGCCGGGTTTTTTAATTCCTTTTCCCCCGCCGCATGCACAGAGATGTGCGCAGCGGGAAACACTCTTCCCTTAAAGCCGTGTTGTTGACCTGACTCGAGGCCGTGCTATGTCCCTTAAACCGTTCCCAGTTGTATGGCCTCGAGGATTTCCCGGGCCTCCTTGAAATCCGGATCGAGGTTCAGTGCTTTTTCGAACTGCTTCCTCGCCCCGTCAGTATCCTTCATTTCCTGCAGGAGACGTCCGATATTGTAATGGATTTGAGGTTGATTCGGATGAATCCGAAGGGCCTTCTGGTAAGAGCTCAAGGCGCGTTTAAATTCTCCCTTTTTACGGTAGAGCACGCCGAGACTGTTGTATACATTGACCGTATCCGGCCGAATCAACAGAATTTCATTGATTATTTCCTCCGCGTCGCCAATGTTTTCCTTGGCAAGGTAAATATCCGCAGCTTTCTGGAGAAACCGTTCCGCATCGCGTTCATTGCCAAGCTTCTGGTAAATCCGGCCCATCGCCTCATAGGCCTTGGCAAAGAGCCGGTCCAATTCGGTGGCCTTTTGGAAGGCTTTGAGCGCCTCGTCATACTTTCCCTGGGCCGTCTTGATAAATCCGATATTGTAATATACTTCGGCGGATTCCCCTTCTTCGATCATTTTTTCAAAGACGGCAAGCGCCTCCTCATACTCCCCGGCTTCAAGCAGCTTTAATCCCTTTTCCAGGTTCCGTCGGGTTTCCTCGAACAATTTCGTCGTCGGGGGGTTGGTCAGACAGTGCATTTTTTCGCGGACAAGTTCGATATCAAACGGTTTGACTATAAGCCCCGTGACGCCCTCCTGCCCGGCGATAAGCACCTTGGACTTGGTGAAGGCGGCATGCATGAGGAAAAAGGGCATATTATACAACCGCTCATCGCTTCGAATAATTTTCAGAAGCGACAGGCCGCTCATCTCCGGCATCTCCATTTCGGCGATCACCGCGGCATACGGGTTGAGTTTGAGCATGCGCCAGGCCACGTTGGCGCTGGTCGCCTGCTCCATATCGGAGAATTGCAGTGCCTTCAGGACGTCGGCAAGCATCTTCAAGGCCAGGGGGTTGTTGTCGACCAGCAGGATCGGTTCCTTTTTCATGGATTTTTATCGGTCCAACAGAAGCGCTTCCCCGGGTCTATTCTTCGGTTCAATCTCAGACGATGTCAGGAAAGCCCTTCGTTTTTGAAGGTTGATGGAAAACTGCTCGATATACCGACTCACCAGATCTTCCGCCGGCCCCGGCCGTGATCCGGCCGACGGCAGCACAAGCCAGCGGAGAGCGGCAGGGGACGATTTGTCCATCAGGACGCCGATATGCTCCGCGACCGCATAGCAGGCAAGGGCCTCGGTTTCCATGGATGAAAGCGGGATAATATCATAATAAAACTCTCCCCAGGTATTCAATGCGAGAAATTCGGCATATGCCGCATCGCTTCTAATAAATCCCGTGCTCGGATGATGAAGGCAGACCAGCAAACGGGTCCATGACGGCTTCAGGTCGGCGGGCGTAGGGCCGGGGACGCGGTCTCGAAAGAACGCATAAACCGTCCGGACGAATCGGTGGGCCTGATTTCCCGTTACAATGGCGGGGGGGTCGCCCTGGAAGGTGATACCGGATCCTTCTCTATGGTAGAGTCCGTTTAAGATAAGCCATCCGGTTATTTTCAGCAGTTCGGCTCCCTCGAAAAGAAGGGTCTCTCGGTTCACTTTGCGTTTCCCTTCCAGGCCGTAGACGTCCCAGTGGGGCACCGGCTCAACCTCTTTCCTGGCCGATACAATGATCTGATACTTGGGACCATGGGTTCGAACATAGGCGGAACAAGCGGGGATCTTACCGGGTTCCCGCCGGAAATGCGCCGCTATCTGGCCGGTCAGGATGGCAAGATCCCGGGGATTCATGTCCACGCCTCCTTTTCCGGCGCCCGCTTCTTGACGCATCAGTTCGTAGAGAAAAGAAAGCTTATTGAAAATGTCTTTTTCGAATCGAAGTTTTTCCGATTCGGGCCATTGCCGGAAGGATGCCAGGCGATGAATTCGGGCGTTATCCCATCCCCATTGGGCCACGAATCGCAGGAGCAAGGCCCGCCGCGGTGTATCGCCATACGATGCCGACAGGCAACCCGAACCGTTTAACCGAAGAAAGATGCATTCTTTCAGCAGGGATGCCCCTTCCTGGTCTTCCAATGTCTTGAAGAAACTAAGACTCTTGTCAAATAACAGGACATACGGATCGACCAGGTTATCTTCCGCTGGCGCGCCTTCGAGAAAACGGGCTTTCAAGAGGTCGCACAGGAAACCCTCTTTCATGAAGAAAAAGTAATGGGCTATCGACGCGCCCTTGATAAAAGATTTGGCCGGTGAATGCCGAACCTTGACGACCTGCCAGAGAAGCGCGCCGGCGCACTCCTGCCGATTTAAAGCCGAGAGATTGCCGAGATCGATATAATCTTCCGGGAAATAGCTTAATTGATGCCCGTTCACCGCCGAGGCGATTCGTTCCCGGTAACCGTCGTCTGGAGAGACCGGAAGGACCGCCCAATAGGGGATTCGTCCGCTGATCATGATGAAGGTGCGGTAAAACTCTTCCTTCAACAGTGTTCGCTGAGCGGAACCGGAGCTTTCTTCGTTGAGAAGATCGAACCGATTCTCACGGACCTGGGACGCGTCCAGCAGGAAAAAAGTGACCGGCATGCCATGGTCAATCCGGCAATGATCCTGGATAGCCAAGAGCTTGTTCTGCAGCCATGTGAGATCCGTCGGCTCCATCTCCTTTTTGTTGACGACCACCCAGTAATCGAAGTCGGAGGTGTCGGTCTGGGCGAGGGTTCCGGAACTTCCCATCAGATAAAGACCTTGAATCCGTTCCGGGCTGCATAGATAGGGGCGAAGCCTTTTTTCGGTCAGGTTCAATTGAACCAGGGCTTGCTTGAAAAAGCCTGTCTCGCGAAACCGGTAGATGCCGAAAAAGGCCCGAGAAGAGTTCACGAAGCCGGGAATTTCTGGGGCGTTGACATGCAGCCAGAAGGGGATAAGCTGAAACACCCGGTATGTTCGGGGATTGAGGTTGCGGATCAGTTCCCGGATTCGGGACACATTATATGCAGAAAACGCCGCCCGACAGCGCATGATGTCCGTGTCGGCGGCCAATACGCCCAGTCGGCCAGGGGGGGATTGATCTTCCATAAACCTTCAACCGGTGTTTTACAACCGTTTCCTTTTGTTTGCTTTCGTTTTCTTATGAGCAGAAACTAACATTCTGTTCCCTTGTTGTAAACAGGCAAACCCCGGGAGGAAGGTAAAGAGGGTAAGTTCGCTCTTGACCTGTTCAATGGGGGATGGCAGAAATGTGCTCAACGGCCGCCGTATATCATACCAACGCCAAGGGGAATCACCCAGTCCGTGTGGCGAGAAAGAGCCTTTTTGATGCGGTGCCAATATCGGCTGGATGGGGTCAAGCACGTTTATGCGCGATACCGTGTATGTGGTAAAATGCCCGGATTACACTCAAGCCGCCGTTAAAATCGTGGAACTGATATCGGCCATGGGCGGGATGCACCGGTTTGTCTCGCCAGGACAGAGCATCGTGCTCAAGGTCAATTTGCTTCGGGCAGCGGTTCCCGAAGCGGCGGTGACCACGCATCCGGCGGTGGTTTCCGCCGTGGCCCGGCTGGCCAAAGCGGCCGGGACCGATGTGCTCATTGCGGATTCTCCTGGAGGCGGTTACCGTTACACCCCCCGGAGCCTGGAAAGGATTTATCGGACCTGCGGCATGGATCAGGCGGCCCGGGAGGCCGGTGTTTCCCTGAACATGGATACCCGCTCGGCGCCGGTCTCATTTGCCCGGGGGGTGTTGACCAAACGGTTCGATGTGATATCCCCAGTTATACAGGCCGATGGCGTGATTGACCTTTGCAAGCTCAAGACCCATCTGTTTACCGGAATGACCGGGGCTGTCAAAAACTGCTTCGGGGTGGTTCCAGGTCTGGTCAAGCCGGGCTTTCACGCCAAGCTTCACGACGCAAGCCGATTTGCCGGCATGCTGCTTGATCTGTGCGCCTGGGTGGCGCCAAAGCTCCATGTGATGGATGCCGTATTGGCCATGGAAGGCGACGGGCCGGGTACTGGTGAGCCGCGCCACGTGGGCCTGCTTCTGGCTGCTGAAAATCCCCTGGCTCTGGACCTGGTGGGCGCCGAGATCATCGGCCTCCCGGAGCAGGACAATCCCTTGGTACTAGAGGCCAGGCGCCGGGGGTTGGCTCCTACCCGGTTGGAAGAGATCGAACTGGTGGGAGCTGATCTTTCACAGCTTCGCGTGCCCGGGTTTCGCCTGGCTGGAGGCGCCACGAATCCGCTGGGTTTGGCCAGGTTGCCATGGTACAAAAAGGTTCTGGAGCCTTTGTTCAAGGACGCCATGACCCTTCGGCCATTCATTTCAGCCAGCCGCTGTGTGGCCTGCGGCGCCTGTGTTCAGAGTTGCCCTGTAGAGGCGGTCGCCATTTCGGGCCAAGTGGCACGAATCGACGACAAGCGATGCATCCGCTGCTACTGCTGTCACGAAATGTGTCCCGAAAAAGCCGTCGTTCTGCGGCGAGAATGGCTTTACCGGCTCGTACGGCCGGTCTAAACCGGTGGTACCGGTTTCGTTGAGACTGAACCAATTTCAACTTTTAGCTTTACGGTAAATCAGCACAATCCCCCCGGGGCGGACGCTGCCCGCGCTGTCTTCTTTTATAGCGTTATAGTACCTGAGGGACTCTTGAACATGAATGCGGCGAGGTAATACACAGATGAAAAGACTTGTCTGCATCGGCGACAGCCTGACAGCCGGAACAGATCTGGAACGGGCCTACACTTGGCCGTCTTTGGTTGAAAACGCCTTGGACATCGCAGTGATCAACGCCGGTATTCCAGGGGACACCACCGGTGGAATGCTGGCTCGTGTGTACCCGGATGTGGTGGAAAAACGGCCGGATTTTGTGCTGATTACCGGCGGAACCAACGACGTGTGGTGGGATCTGGACGTCTACCAGATGCGGGCCAATTTTTTTTCAATCGCCCGGCAGGCGCAGCACCACGGTATCGCCCCGATTCTCGGAATGCCTGTGCCGCTTTACATGGCTGCCTTGGAGCGTCAAGACTTTGCACCACCAGTCAGTGGCTACCTCAAATGCCAGGAAAAACTCGACCGACTGGTGAAGGTGATGATGGACTCAGCCCGTAAATGCGAGTTGATGGCCATCGATTTTTACCATCCGTTTTTCGACCAAAACGGTGAGGTCAGGGGAGATTTGTTTCTGGCCGACGGGTTGCATCCCAACCGCAGGGGACACGTCTTGATGGCCGACATCGCTACGGCCTTTCTATGCTCGCTTTTCAAGTTTCGTCCCGCCATGGGCTAGTCTGGGTTATGCCCGCTACCCAAACGCTCAAAAAACTTGATGTTTTGACTATTGTCGCCGATTGGGGTATCGTACATAGAGGCTGATTACGGGTTGCCGGCTAATTTATCGATGACTCAGCGCAAAGAGGCCCCAGTCATGAAAAATCAAATCCGAATAACCGCTGATTTTGGAGGTCGCCGACGGATTGTCGATCGACGAGCCGGCCATTCCAATGCTTTCGGCGGCAACCGAAGATTGACGCTGGATCGGCGAAGCGGCTTTGATCGACGAAGTGTCACCAACAACATCAGACCGTGGCGGGGTCCCGAGCGCAGATCCCTTTTCCGGTATCAACCGTTTTCCTGATCCGATGTTGATCCTTCACCTGGATATGGATGCTTTTTTTGCGTCGGTGGAGCAAAAGGACGACCCGCGGCTGAGAGGGAAGTGTGTCATTGTCGGAGGGTTTTCGGATCGCAGCGTCGTTTCAACGGCCTCCTACGAAGCCCGGAAATTCGGAGTGCATTCGGCCATGCCTATGTACCAGGCTCGTCGCCTGTGTCCTCAGGCTGCCATCATCGCCCCCCGGATGAAACGCTATCGGGAGTTGTCCGGGCGAATCATGGAAGTTTTACGGGATTTTTCACCCGTGGTGCAACCGGTTTCCATCGACGAGGCCTATGTGGACATTACCGGTTGCCAGCGATTATTCGGTTCTCCACAGACCATTGGCCGGCACATTAAAGAGGCGATTTTCAAACGTGTGTCCCTGACCGCATCGGTGGGGCTTGCACCCAACAAGTTTTTGGCCAAGATTGCCTCGGACATGAATAAACCTGACGGCTTGACCCTGATTGCACCAGAGGCGGTGGAAGGATTCGTGGCAGCCCTTCCCGTGGAAAAAGTCCCCGGAGTGGGCAAGAGGATGGCCGAGTCCCTGCGCCGGTTGGGTGTGCGATGTCTGGGGGATGTGCAACGGCTGCCCGAAAGGGTGCTAACGACCCGATTGGGAAACTTTGGCCAGCACCTTGCCCGCTTGGCCTGCGGCATTGACAATTCCCCTGTTACGACCAACCGCCAGCACAAATCGGTGAGTGCCGAACAGACCCTTGATGCTGATACCTGCGACCGGTTACGGCTGAAGGGCCTCTTGCTGCAACAAGCCCAGGAAGTGGGCAGAGAACTTCGAAATCTCGGTATGCGGGCAAAGACCGTCACCCTCAAGATCAAATTTTCCGATTTTTTTCAGATCACACGCCGTGTCACTCTTGCGCATCCTTGTCACAGCGCGGAAACGCTTTTCCAGCAAGCTCTTGCCCTGCTTACCGAAGAAGCGCTCGTAAAACCGGTTCGCCTCATCGGCCTGGGGGCCACCAATCTTGTTTTAAACGACACACCGATGCAGCAAAGCCTGTTTACGTCCACCGAGCCGGGTACCGATGCTTGGGAGAATGTGGATCGGGCATTGGACGCCATAGCCCGTAAGTTTGGCAACCATGCGGTTCATCGGGCCACTCTGTGTTCTCCCGGAGGGGACCGCGCTTTATCCCATGGTAAGGGGACTGCTGTTCCGTGGTGAAAAACTTGCAAGCGCCTTTATCATGACCGATAGTTCAGAAAACCGGGAGGAAACCGTTCAACCTTTTTCGGTGCTGATGGTGTGCACGGGAAACATCTGTCGCAGTCCCATGGCTGAAGGCTTGCTGCGAGCCATGCTGCCTGCGGCCGGACCCATCGTGGTAGAGTCCGCGGGCACCCATGCACTGGTGGACAGCGGCGCCGCGCCATTGGCTGTGGCTGTCATGGCCGATTGGGGGATAGACATTTTGCGGCATCGGGGACGGCGGCTGACGGCGTCCATGGTGCAAGACGCCGGGCTTGTGCTGGCCATGGAACAGTTTCATGTGGATGCCCTGCAGGAGATGGCGCCGCAGCATCACTACAAGGTGCGGCTGCTTAGCAGCTTTGCAAAAGCGCCGATCATGCGCGACATCCCGGATCCCTATGGCCATGCAAAATTTTTCTATCGCACCAGCGCCTTGATCATTCACGGCTGCATCGAGTATGTGGCGCTCATGCTTCGGGAAAAATTTCCGGGTCTATGCAGTCCTCAGGGAGATAAGCTGGACCGGTGACGTCCCCCTGGCGACAGTCAAGCCCGTCAGCTCTTGCTGCGCCAGGATGTCCCGTCAGCCGGGCAGTAGATGGATTGTGCTTGCAAGGGAAGCTGTGAACCTTTAAGCTGACACCGCCAGAGCGGAAGGCCAAAACCAAACGCAGGTTTTTCTTAGAAGCATCTGCGCCCTAAACCGTTTAACATGCCCGGAGGATGAGCACGATGATGTCGGCCAAGTTAACCATCCAGTTTTTTACTTTGATTATTTACATACTGATCATCATTGCCTTCAACAAGGCGAGGAAAAAGTATTCTGGAGGGAAAATCGGGGATGTGATCAACCTGATTATGATCACGGTGGCGCTGCTTTTTGTGGCCGACTATCTGCAGTTGTTCCAAGGCTTCATCCAGGAAAATATCATCTCCACGCTCCAGGTGCTTTTCCGGACGGTGGCCCTGTCCTTTCTGGCCTATGGGGGAAATCGCATCGCCAGTAAATAAAGGACATCGGGGCTATCCCCTTTTGAACAGGTTCAGCAGCCCGCCTTTTTGCCGATCCTTGTCCCTTTGCGTCACCTGCTGCTGGGCTTTTCCCAAAATAGCCTTGACGGTGGTCAGAATTCGGTCCCGATCCGAGCTGCCGGTCTGGTATTTATCCATGTAGCCGAGTAGATCGTCGATTTCATCGAGCATGTTGGTGGTGATCTTGGTGCCAAGGATACCTTGGGCCTGTTCGATGATGTTGACGATAAATTCGTTGAAGCTGTTAATGAGAAATGACCGACCTTCGGAGGCATTCTGGAAGACGGCCATGGCCCCGGAAATGCTGTTCAAGTTGGATGCGCTGGGCAGGTTGGGGTTGTAACCGGCGAACAGCTCCTGCTGGCGGGCAAGCAGATGGGGTTTGGACTTGTCGAACAGGTTCGGGGTGTTGCTGCCCAGTTCCAGTTCGATGCTTCTGCGGATCACCTGGAGGATATCGGTGTACAGGGTGATGATGCCCGTGTAGTCTCCGGCAATCGATCGTTTCTTTTCCTTAGGCAGATCGGCTTTTTCGATCAGCGCCGAAGAAATCAGGGAGTAAAAGACCTTGTAGACGGCAAATTCGTCGTAACCGCTGGCAAGAATGACTTGGCGGACCGTGCGCTGCCCGTCCACCAGAGACAGGATGCGCCATTCATTGGCATTGAGTTTGACCTCTTCTTTGTCCTGGACCTTTTCCGAGATTCTAAACACATGCCGATCGCTGGGGATTTGCTTTCGCAAAATGGACATTTCGTCGATGCGCCGGGAGGCTTCCAGAATCAGTTTCATGATGCTGATCTGAACCAAGACCTTGCCCTCGGTGTCAATGCGGCCGTCGGTATATTCGAACTCTCCCTTTTCCCAGAGAAACAGGTCAAAGACTACGCCTTGGACCTGATCGTAGAGGAATTGCCGGAGCATGTCGTGTGAGACATAGCCCTTTTCCACCAGGATTTTTCCCAAGGGTTCATTTTTTTCTTTGGCCGTCAGGAGGCATTTGCTCAGCTGCTCTTCCGATAAGACGCCCTTGGTTCTCAATAGATATCCCAGGCGTGATTCCTTTTTGGATCCCAAAGCGTAGATGATCGAGCCATCTTTGATAAAGACCCGGACTTCTTCGGTTTTTCCCACAACGCGCAACATGCCGGTTTTTTTATCATTGTCAAGTAATTGAAGGATGCTCGACAGAAAAAAGGTTTCGAGGTTGCCTTTCAAAGACATAATTGCACCCGATGGCCCTGGTGAGGTTTGTTGAATCTCCTGGATACCGCATTGGATATCCGGGTGTTATCTTGCCGAGATTCTATGGTGCTTGTGATGCGTCTGTCAAATGGTATTGGGCCGCGGTATGCACTCTCTGCGTTTTTCCTGGCCTGAGCGGCGGTTTTAGCGGCCATGGCATGAATCAGAAAAAGACGACTTTTTTTCCAGGCCTGAAAATGGTATTTTAATTGGTCAGAACTGGCCTGCATGGTGCGCTGAAAAATGAAACAATGGAATATCCTATAGT
>JBJKSK010000135.1:0-4772 GCA_046704125.1 Desulfobacterales bacterium
GATATACTGGCTTGAGGTGATCAGTTTCAAAATATTTGGCCAGAATGAATTCGGTGCCCGCTTTCCCGCGGCCTTGGCGACCTTATTGTGGATGCTGGCCATTTTCCGGTTCACTCGCCGCCACTTGGGGGGGCAAAGCGCCTTTTTCGCGGCCTTGTTCTTTATCAGTGCCATCCAGATTTCCATCACCGGAAAGGCCGGGATCATCGATTCGGCATTAACCCTGTTTATCACCCAGTCTATTTTTTATCTCTACGAGTACACCCAGCATCAAAAAAAACGATGGCTTTATATCGCGGCGGCATATGCCGGTTTGGGGTTTCTGGCCAAAGGCCCGATCGGAATTGTCGTTCCCTTTGGCGTCAGTCTGGTTTATGGCCTGGCCCAGAAGCAGTTTCGCACCTGGCTGAAAATGGTGCTCAATCTCCCGGCGATTCTGATCTTTCTGGCCATCGCGCTGCCCTGGTACGTGCTGGAATACATGGATCAGGGGATGGTTTTTATACGCAATTTTTTTCTTAAGCAAAATGCGGATCGTTTTTTCCAGGTCTTTCAGGGACATTCCGGGTCCCTGTTGTATTATCTGCCGGTGATCATCATTGGAACCCTTCCCCATAGCGGCTTGCTGATTCCCCTGATTCGCCGCGTCAAAGCGCTTTTTAGGCAGGATCTGTACCGTTTTTGCATTATCTGGATCGGATTTGTCGTGGTTTTGTTTTCTTTCGGCAGTACCAAGCTGCCGCATTATATTCTCAGCGCCTATGCGCCCCTGTTTATTTTGTATGGGGGCGTCTATGAGCAACTGACGTCCCTGAAAGCCTATCTGGTGCCGGCGGCGGCATTTTTATGCCTGCTTTTGCTGATCCCGCCAGTTGTTCCGCTGATCATCCCCTACGTCCACGATCAATTTGCCGCCTGCGTGATGGGTGCCGGTCGGCCGCTGTTTGGGGCTGGCTACTATCTGTTTGGCGGTCTGCTGACAGTTGGCGTGATACTTCTTTTCTTTTTCCGGAAATCCGGATTGATGAAACCGGCGCTGGTGGTTTCCCTCGCCTATCTGCTGTTGGTCAATGTCGTCCTGATGCCGCGCCTTGGCCAGTTGATGCAGTCTCCGGTCAAGCAAGCCGCGCTTGTGGCCGCTGAGCTTCCCGGGCCGGTGGTGATGTGGGGCCATTTTTTGCCCAGTTTCATGTTTTACAGTAAAAAATTGGTCCAGAGGCGGCGCCCGGCTCCAGGCGATTTGGTGATCACCCAAGAAAACCGTCTGGCCAAGCTTGGTCCCCATGAAATTATTTATGAGAAAAACTGTATTGTCCTGGCGCGCATGCGGTGACCGTGCCGTTTTTCACGCCGCCTCAGCCGATGATGTTGTGGATCACCTGTCCGCCTTAGAAGGTGTATCCAACTTCTGTCGCCAGCACGGCCCGGTCGTTTTTCAGCGTGCCGTTTTCATCGGTAAAGCCTTTGTCTGCCTTCACAAATCCCGCATCCGCCCGGATATAGACCCTGTCCGTGAAGTGGTAGGTGGGGCTAACCGTCGCGGCATAGATTTCCGGTGCGTTTTCCAGGTAAATGCCGCTTTGGCCCTGATGGATGTATTCCAGGCGCACGGGAAGCGAGAACCTGCCAAACCGGGGAGTGATATAGAAGGCGGCCCCGATGGAGGAATCGTCTCCATTTGGGGCTGCTATGCGGCTGTCCCACTTCCAGTAGTCGACGTTTAGGGCCAGATCGACATGGGCGATGCTGTGCTCGATCACCATGCCCGTCAAACTTCTCAGACTCTCCAGATGGTAGTAATATAGGTTGACTTTGGATTCCAGGATCGTGGTCGACAACCCCAGTTCCCAGGACTCGTTGGGGGTGTTTCCGTCGTAGACGTATTCATCGCTGTTTAGCCGGCCCTTGTAATATCCCGCGCACACGTCAATGCCGCCCAGATCGTAGCCGATCCTGGCCCCGTAGGCGTTGTAGGGCTGCTGGGAGGCAAGGGCGCCGAGAAAGGCGTTTTTGTTGTTGTAGGTGTAGGAACTTTCGTAGCCCGCGTTGGGCTGAAGCAGACCGACATCCACGCTGAGATTTTTGACCGGGATCAGGTCCAGGGACGCGTACTCGATGTCCAGGGTATTGGTGTTTCCCGGGGCGCTCAAAATCGACGGCGTCGATGTCTCGCCGACAGCGGCGGTGAAGCCGACCGGGGCCGTCTTGTCCTGGCGGGAAATTTCAAACAGGGCGTTTGACAGCAGCCACTGGCTGTCGGATGTATCCCGGCCGGCATGGGAGGTGTAGAAAATGCCGGCGCTGATGCCCCCGGTGAAATTAAATCCGGCGATGGAAAATGGCTGTGCGGTCCCCTGGCTGCCGGGATTCGCGTTGGTGTTTTTTTCAAGATCGCTCACCGGGGTTTCTGGTTGCAGCACCTGGTTTTCGAGATTGTCGCTGTTTGGCGCGGTAGCTTCCTGGGAAAATGCCGGCAGGGGCGCGGCGGCCATGAAAAAAAAGTAGATTCCAGCCACCAGAGCCAGGCCTTTTTTCATCGAAGGCTTCATTTTATGAACTAGTTGGATTCATATAGAGTAAACTAAGTTTTACTTGTGCCACCGGCTGGCTGCAGGGCATCGCGGCTTCACGGAAATGGGAAAAAAGAAAAAAAGGGCGCTGCCTCGATGCCTTATTCCCCGGCCCACCGGGACCGCACGCGGCTAACCGTGGCTGTGATAATGGCGGTGCTCGCCGTTGTGGGCATGGCGGTGAAACTGAGGATCGATCAGGTTTACGCCCAGGAGCAGGTCCTTATTCGAAAGCATTTCCGGCGGAGCCCCGTCGGCCACTATGTGATGGTCCTCGCTAAAGACTATGGCGCGGTCGGCGATCTCCTCGACAATGTCCAGGTTGTGAGTGGTGATTATGAGCGTCTTCCCGGCCTCGTTTAACTGCTGAATCAAGTGGATCACCTTGCGCTGCGTCCTGGGATCGAGACCGTTTGTGGGTTCATCGAGCAGCAGTACATCCGGGTTTAAAGACAGCACCGAGGCCAGCGCCACCAGCCTCTTTTCACCCCCTGAAAGCCTAAACGGCGGCCGATGACGAAACCGCTCCAGGTTTAACATGGCGATCACGTCATCCACCACCCGGTTGACCTCGACTGCCGGCCAACCCAGCTGCACCGGCCCGAAGGCGATTTCTTCCCAGACGTTGGCGTTAAACAGCTGGGCGTCGGCTTTCTGAAACACGAATCCCACCCGGCGGCGGAAGGCAAAGGAGAATTCTTCATTAGCCATGATCTTTTCGTTTAGCACCTGGCCCAGCGCCTCGATGCTTCCCTGCCTGGTAAACAACAGGGCGTTTAACAATTTGAGCAGGGTGGACTTCCCGCTTCCGTTTGCCCCCAGCAGAGCCACCTTTTCGCCGCGGCCAATGGTCAGGTTGATCCCTTCTAGCGCTTTTTCCCCGCTCGGGTAGCTGAAGCCGACATCTTTTAATTCAAAGACAGTCTCGTCACTAGACAAGCCGATCACCTCCAATCAGAGCTATCGAGATCAATATGATAAAGATTGTCCATACCCAGTCCAGGCCCCGGATCTTGGCATGAGTCAGGGTGTGCGGCGTACCGGTGTAGCCCCGGGACAGCATCGCTGCATGGACTTCGTCGCTGAGGGCAAGTGCTATCGCCCACAGGCAGCCCATGGTATTGCCCACAAACTGCTGCTGTTCTCTGGTGTTCGTGCGGCCAACGGTGCGGCTTAGCCGGGACTCAAACATGTCGCTGGCGCTGTGGAGCAGCATGTAGATATAGCGGTAGGTCATCTCCAGGATCTTGATAAATATCGTCGGCACCCGGATCATGCGAAACCCTCTCAGGAGATACGCCCAGCGCGTGGTCAATGTCAACAGCACGGCGATGGAGACACAGGCCGCCACCCGAAGGACGAACAGGACCGCTGCTTGCACTCCCTGGCGGGTGATCGTCAACTGGTGATGGGCTCCATAATGCATCAGCACCACCAACGGATCCCCGGGGCGCACGATGTTGAACAGTGTCGGGAAAACGATGATGACGGTAAAAATCGGGATAAACACCCAGACCCGTTTCAGAAAGATGCCTATCGGCACGGCCGACATATAGGCCAGCAGCAGCACGTACAAGTTGATCAGCAGCAGCGGCACCCAATGGTGCATGCAAGATGCCACAAAAATCAGGAGCAGACTGGTAACTACCTTGACGCCGGGGTGCAGGCCCTGCATCAGACCCTTCCTGGCGGCAATCCGTTCGGCATAGAAGTCGTCCATCAAAAAGCCCGAGAACGCAGCAATGCTTTTTTCCGCAAAGCTGCGCCGTGCTTTTCGGCTACTGGTGGAGGGGGGCAGCGGTCCCTGCGACTGCCGGAGCCACTCCGGTATCTCAAAGTCTACCATGGATAGATGAGGTTCCTTCCTATCGCGGCTTTTTGAACACCTCTCATGAATTTCACGAATGCTTATCTTCCCTGGCGGCAACCAGTCTGCTGACCAGTAGGGTGATGCCGGCTATGATGGCGATCCCCACCACGGCCGCCACGTAATAGCCTATGCTCTGGCGAAAGAGGTCCGGGGCGTGAGCGGAAAAAAGCGAGTCGGGGACGCTGTAATCCTGCAGCAAGGCGTGAAAGTGCCCCCCCAGGGCCGCCAAACCGGCCGGCACAAAATGAAACACCGCCTTGATTTCTTCGGCCGAGCCCTCGCCGAAGGCACCGCCTGAAGCCAACAGCCCGAGCGGAACCAGCACGATAAGG
>JBJKSK010000136.1:0-2839 GCA_046704125.1 Desulfobacterales bacterium
AACCACCACGATCAGGCCAAAAATCGCCCACCACAGTTTGTTGAAGGCCGCCTTGACCGGCTCTACTCTGGCCGCGATCTGGTCCGTGATCACCGACGGGTTGGTCGCCTGGAAGTAGCGAATGATCAGGACCGTGACGATGGCTTCGACGGGGCCTGCTATCAGGATGTGAGCCAACACCATGGTCGGTACGGAGACCCAGATGGGATAGGGACAATAGAGAGGCACGCCCTGCGCGGTGTGAAACAGCAGAGGCTGCAGGCCCAGTTCGGTACCGTTGCAGATAGCGGCCAGATTGATACCGATGTAGCTGCCGATGGCGGCCCAGATCCAGCGCTTGGATGACGTGGCATCGGTTTTGCCGGCCATCCGCTGGTAGATAAACCAGGTCACAAAGGGAATCACCACGGCCATGTTGAAGCAATTGAAGCCAAAAGTCAGGATCCCGCCGTCACCGAACAGCAGCGCCTGGATGGCCAGGGCTATGGAGAGACAGATGGATGCCGCCCAGGGGCCCAGAATGACGGCCAAGATGCCGCCGCCCACGGCATGAGCCGTGGTGCCGCCCGGTATAGGCACATTGAACATCATAATGACAAAGGAAAAGGACGCCCCGATTACCATCAACGGGATCAATCGGGTATTCAAAGTTTTTTTCACTTTTCGGACCGCCGTTGCCCAGATCGGCAACATGCCGAGATAGCCTACCGCACATGTCGATGGACTCAAATAACCGTCTGGAATATGCATGCCGTTTTCTCCTTAAAAAAAGATAGAAGCAGCGGGGGGAACACATCCCACCAAAAAAAAACCACGACGTCCATTGGCCTCACGTTTCTGTGAAAGCAACAGACCTTCGTGGTCTCTTTGGGGTCCCAGCGCTGAATGCGGTTTCCAGAACTCAAGCGGCGTTCGGCGCCGCGTTTTAAGCGGGTCCGGGAAAATCGGAGCGTTGGTGGTTTTTCAATTTATTATGATTGTGATTCTTAAAATTAATTGGAACCGTTGTCAACATTCTATTACACGATACATAAATCTATAGAATTGATTCGGGTTTGATTTTGTTTTAAAAATCTAATTTCATGCTTTTTTTCATCACCATAAGCCGGTTTTTGCCAAGGAGGTCATCGATGAGGAAATTCTGCTGGGTTGCGCTGGTGATGATGATATCGGCGTCTCTGAATGCCTATGCGGCCAGGCAGAGGGTGGTGATCGCCACGGGCGGTATCGGCGCTCCTTACTACTCCTATGGCACTAAAATTTCTGAAATTTTAAATAGAAACGGTATCATGGCTAAAGCCATCCAGACGGCGGCCCCGGTGGACAATCTGCTGCTGGTCCGAGACAAGACCAATGAGAGCAAGGACATCTATTATTTTGCCACGGTTTTATCCGACACCGCCTATTTTGCCGTGACCGGAAAGTACGAATCATTTGTGAAAAACCCGCTAAAGGCTCAGGTCCTGTGGATGATGTACCCCAGCTGCCTGCAGATCCTCACCACGGATAAATCCGGGATCACCCGGCTGGCCGATCTAAGCGGCAAGCGGGTTTCCACCGGCAGGTCCGGCTCTGGCACCGAATTTAGCGCCTTGAGCCTGCTGGCGGCCGCCGGCATCAAGGGGGGAAACTTCAAAGAGTGGGAAAAACTCGGCCCGAAAGAATCCGCGCAAGCGCTTTTAAACGGAACTCTCGATGCCTTTTTTGAGTCCGGGAAAATTCCCACCGCTTCCATCGCTGCGCTTTCCAGCACCCTGAAACGCAGGGGAGAGAATCTGTTTATCGTGCCCCTGCCGGAATCGGATCCCATGGTGGCCAGATTCAAAACACAATTTCCCGGATTGGCCGAAACGCGAGTCATCCCGAAAAGCGCTTACCACACCGCCTCTGATACGCCCACCATCGCCTTTTGGAACATGCTCGTATGCCCCGAGTCCACCCCGGTGGACCTTGCCTACAAGGTCACCCGGGCGGTCTTTGAAAATCTGGCCAGCCTGAAGGCCTCGATCAAGGCCGCCAGGGAAACGACGCCTGAAAATACGGCAAGATTCATCGGCAAGGCGCCCATTGCCTTTCATCCGGGGGCCGTCGAGTATTTTAAAAAATTGGGACTGGTCAAATAACGGCTTGTCGCCAAAATAAGCCTTTTACCCAAAGCGCTGCGGGTTTGAGACGCCATTTTGCAGCCAAGGGGGCCCCGGCAGAGCGGCTGCCACCGGGGAATGTTTCTCCGGTGGTTTGGTGGTGCCTGCTAAACAGCGTGTGTCGTGCGGCTAAAATGGCGGGGTCAGAGGAGCTTGGGGGTTCGGATGAAATTGGCCAGACCGGTTTCCGAAAGGATCCGGGCAACCAAAGAGGATAGCAGCCCCTGGAGGGTGTCTGACAATTCCAGGCCCAATTCGATGAGTTGAGGCTGGATTCCGATCAGCCGGATGTCTCCAGGCAGGATACCCAGCAGTTGGCCGGCGGCTAAGACATCCATCAGGCCCATGTGATGCAGGCAGTCTTTCATGCTTAAAAGTATAGGTATTTCTTTGTTTTTCAACACTTTGATGGTGCCAGGAGCCTGGTTGAAATTGACCGTGTCCACGAAAAGCACCCGGTTCCTGTTTTCGATGAAGGGCAGAAGATCCAGCCCGGTGGTGCCGCCGTCCACGATCTGCAGATCGGGCGGGATGACATAGTGCTGCTGGATATAGCGTACGGCATGAACCCCCACGCCTTCGTCTTTCATGAGAATGTTGCCGATGCCGATGAGGCTGACCGGAGCAGGCTTTTCAGATGGGGTGAACATGGCCCTGGAAAACCGATCCTTGCGACCACTCCCCGGGGCGGGGGA
>JBJKSK010000137.1:0-4493 GCA_046704125.1 Desulfobacterales bacterium
CGTGGGCAGCCTGGTTGGAAGCCTGCTCGGGGGTCTGATCATCGGAGTGGCCACCGGAGTGACCGCGACCTATTTCCCGGCCGCCAGCGAGGCGGTCATTTACGCAATCATGCTGATCGTGCTGGTGGTGCGCCCGCGAGGGCTTCTGGGAAAGGAGGGGTTGTTCGAATGAAAAGTACCCTGGCGGCGGCAAGAAACAAGCCATTTTCAGACTCGGAGAACAAGACGGGCTTTCGCGGGGTCGCCGGCCTGGCCACCTCTCGCGTGGGCCGGTCGGCCGCCTCCGGGACTTTCTGGCTCCTGCTGGCGACCGTGCCCTTCTGGCTTACCCATGTGGGCGGCTACACGCAACTCGGTACGCGCGTGCTGGTGTACGGATTTGCGGCCATGTCCCTGAACTTGCTCCTGGGCTTTACCGGCGGGCTCTCGTTTGGCCATGCCGCCTATTTCGGCCTGGGGGCCTACGGCGCCGGCATGACCCTGAAATTCCTCGCCCCCAGCACGCCGCTGGCGCTTCTCGTCGGCACACTTGCCGGCGGTCTGGCGGCCACCGTGCTCGGGCCAGCCGTCATGCGCCGGCGCGGGATCTACTTCGCCATGATCACCATCGCCATCGGTCAGCTCTTTTACTTCGTCGCCGTGCGGTGGAACTCGGTGACCGGAGGAGAGGACGGCCTGGCCGGTTTTCAGCGCCAACCGATTCATTTCGGATCTCACTCCCTGGCGCTGGGCGGCACGACCTTTTACTACCTGGTGCTTATTCTGTTCGCCCTAGGCGTACTGGTCATGCGCGGCCTTCTCAATTCCCCGCTCGGACACACCTGGGTCGCTATCCGAGAAAATCAAAAGCGCGCCCGCTTCCTTGGCATCCGGGTGGACCTCTACGTCTGGGCGTCCTTTGCGATTTCAGGAACGCTGATCGGCCTGGCAGGCGCCCTGAATGCATTGCTCAACAACTTCACCTCCCCGCAGGATCTGCACTGGATACTCTCGGGCGACTTCGTGATCATGGTGGTCCTGGGGGGCATGCGCAGTTTCTGGGGTCCGCTCATCGGCGCCATCATCTTCCTCATGGCCCAGGACTACCTCAGCAGCATCACCGGCAACTGGATGACCTTCATCGGTCTCATCTTCGTGGTGGTGGTGCTGATCTTTCCGGATGGACTGCTCGGACTGCTCAAACGGCGACGGAGGACGGCATGACCGGCAATCTGCTTCGACTGGAAAATATCTCCCGGACTTTCGGCCGTCTGCAGGCCCTCCAGGACGTGTCGTTGGATATGAAGCAGGGTGAGCTGCTGTCCGTGATCGGACCCAACGGCGCCGGGAAAACCACCCTGTTTAACTTAGTGAGCGGTTTTTTCGCACCTACCCAGGGCACCGTCTGGTTTCAGGAGCGCAACATCAATCGACTCTCCGAGGTGGAGCGCGTGCGTGAGGGGATTGTGCGCACCTTCCAGATCACCGAGGTCTTTCCTGACATGACGGTCTTTGAAAACGTGCGCATCGGCGTAGAGGCCGCTTTCGGCTGCAGCGGGCGTTGCTGGATATCGGCCAAACAGCGCAAGGCAATCAATACCCGCATCGAAGAGCTGCTGGAAGACACCGGCCTGACCGACAAGGCAGATCGGGTCGTGAGTGAACTGGCGCATGGGGACCAGCGTGTGGTGGAAGTCGCCGTGGCGCTCAGTCTCAAGCCGCACCTGCTGCTGCTCGATGAACCGACGGCGGGCATGGGCGACGAGGAGACCGATCGCATGGTCCAACTCATTGGCCGGCTGCATCACGAGCAGAAGCTCGGTATCGTTTTCATCGAGCATGATATGAATATCGTATTCGGCATCGCGGAGCGTATCGTCGTGCTCGACCAGGGACAGGTCATCGCCGAGGGGGGGGCAGAGGAGATCAGCTGCAATCCGCATGTGCAGGCGGCCTATTTGGGGGAGGAAAGATGAAGCGGGTTCTCATTGCTGAGGGACTGCAGACCTATTACGGCAAGAGCCATATTCTGCTTGGGGTCGGCTTGGAAGTGGGCGAGGGTGAAATCGTCACGCTGTTGGGCCGAAACGGAGCCGGCAAGACCACGACACTGCGCAGCCTCACCGGGCTCACGCCGGCACGGGGCGGATCGGTCAATCTCTTCGGCCGGGAGACCACGCGGTGGCCGGCGCATCGCATCGCCGGGCTCGGCGTCGGGTATGTTCCCGAGGGGCGCAAGATTTTCTCCCATCTGACCGTGCTCGAAAACCTTCTCGTACCCGCGTGCCGTCCCGGACCCTGGACGCTGGAGCGGGTGTTCCAGCTATTTCCCCGCCTTGCGGAACGGCGCAACCAACTGGGGGGCCAACTGTCGGGCGGTGAGCAGGAGATGCTCGCCATTGCCCGACCGCTGCTTCTCAATCCGAAGATCATGCTCCTCGACGAGCCGTCTCAGGGACTCGCACCGCTGATCGTAAGAGAGGTGATGGAAGTGGTGCGGCAGATGCGTGAGGAAGGCGTGTCGGTGCTGCTGGTCGAGCAAAACGCACCGCTTTCCCTGTCGGTCGCCGATCGGGTATACGTTCTGGACGACGGCCGTGTCGTCCATTCAGGAGGGGCGGCCCAGCTTGCCGAGAACAAGGAGCTGATCCAAAAGCTTGCCGGCGCAGGCCAGAGCGGGGCTGGTGACCAAGGCGAGGTGTCTTTTCCCACGATGCCGTAACGGCGAAACGGAGACTGGCACACCTTATTTCCTCATTCCAACGTTGTGACCTTCCCACCTTTCTGGACTGTCGTATCCGGGCCTTTGCCTACTTTGGGGGCGTGCCCCAGCAGATCTTGTATGACTGGACGGCGGGGCGGCAGCGGGCCCCGCTGCGGGTTTGCTCCCGTCTTGCCCGGATCCAATCGAAGCGCTTCTTTTGATCACCATGGCCATCGGGTGGCTGTTTGTATGGGGTCTTATTCAGGAGTATGCTCATGTTAGACGCCGTCGAATTGACGCGAATGTTCGTGGAAAAGGCCGAGGCGGTTTCTGCCCGGGTGCTCCGGATGCCCGACCGGGCCGCCGCCCTTGCCTATGCCGTGGATCTGTGTGAACGTAAAGAGGCCTGCCAGCTGTTGATTTCCGGCTGCGAGGCGGCCTTGTCCCCGAAGGCCGGGGAGTTGTGCCGGCTCAAGGCACAAAAGGTCATGGCTGCTCCCGGGCTTTCCGGGCCCGATTTGAATCGACTTTCAGCCCTTTGCGGGGACTGCGGCATCGCCCTGGTTGACGACTCCTTGCGTCATCACCTGGCCGGCATCGACATCGCCGTGACCCTGGCCGATTTTGGCATTGCTGAAACCGGCACCCTGGTGCTGGATTCCTCGAGCGAAGAACTGCGCCTGGCCACCATGATCAGCGAGGTCCACGTGGCGTTGCTGCCCGCGTCCAGGATTCGCGAAAATGCCTTTGCTCTGGAACCCGAGCTTTCCGCCTGGATGGCCAAGGCCCCAAACTACACGGCATTTATCACCGGGGCAAGTCGAACGGCGGACATCGAGCGGGTACTGGCGCTGGGGGTCCATGGCCCCCTGGAGCTTCACGTCCTGCTGCTGGAGGAATAGCCCATGCAACATGCCAAGAATCTGAAAGGATATCGCAAAGAGGTCAAAGGGGCCCTGGACAACACGTTTTTGCGCGCCGCCATGGACAACTTCGCCGTGGCGTATCGCGAAGGCCGTGCGCGGGCCTTTGAAGGCATGGATCTGCCGGGCATGATCGCCGATGTCGCTGCCGCCAAGGACGCCGCCATCGCCGGGATGGACGCGCTTTATCAAAGGTTTAAAAAAAACGCGGAGGCCGCCGGCGTCGCGGTTCATCTGGCTGAAACCGCCGAGGCGGCCAACACCATCATTGCCGCGATCGCCGAGCAAAACGGCGTGCAAAAAATCGTCAAATCCAAATCCATGACCGCCGAAGAGACGCTGCTCAATCATCACCTGGAAGCCCATGGGCTGGATGTGATTGAAACGGATCTGGGGGAGTGGATCATCCAATTGCGCCACGAGGGGCCGTCACACATGGTGATGCCGGCGATTCACCTGTCGCGATACCAGGTGGCCGACCTGTTTACCGATGTCACCGGAAAAACACAGGAATCCGAGATCGAACGCCTGGTCAAAGTGGCCCGGCGCGAGCTTCGGCAGAAATACGTGGATGCCGACATGGGCATTACCGGAGCCAATTTCGCTGTGGCCGACACGGCCACCATCGGGTTGACCACCAACGAAGGCAACGCCCGGCTGGTGACCACGCTGCCGCGGATTCACGTGGCGTTAATCGGCCTGGACAAGCTGCTGCCCTCGCTGCACGAGGCTATGGTCATCAACCGGGTGCTGCCCAGAAACGCCACGGGCCAGGCCCTGACCTCGTATGTCACCTGGATTTCCGGCCCCAATGCGTGTGCGGCCGCCGCCGACGGGCGCAAGCAGATGCACATCGTATTTCTCGATAATGGAAGACGGCAGCTGGC
>JBJKSK010000138.1:0-5809 GCA_046704125.1 Desulfobacterales bacterium
CCGGCGTCGAGTTGCCCGACTGCCGCGCCCAGGTGCGGGAAGTGGATTTCAAGGCCTTGGGCGTCAAATCTCAGGACTGGGCACTGGCATCGCTGGCCGTGCTGGCGAAACTGAATGCGGGCATCACCCTCGAGATGCTAAACGCCGCCTTGAACCACCGGTTCCGGGGGTCTGTGCTGGAAACGGCTTTGGCGCTGGTGGAGAAAATCGCAAAGACATGGAGTGATTGAGTGTGATGCAATATCACGCTGGCGTTATGTTGGCTGCTGGACCCAATTCTCCAGTACTCCAATATTTCATTTTTTTTAACTGACAGGAGGTCTTTATGGATTTCGGGTTTTCCAAAGAACTGGAGATGCTTCGCAAGGCGGTGCGCGAATTTGCCACCAAAAAAATCGCTCCCTACGCCGATCAGTGGGACGCCGATCATTACTTTCCCTACAAGGAGGCGGTCAAGCCCATGGGAGAGCTGGGCTTTTTCGGCACCGTGATCCCCGAGGCTTATAACGGCGAGGACATGGGGTGGATGGCGGCCATGATCGTCACCGAAGAAATCGCCCGCGCCTCCAGTTCGCTGCGGGTCCAGGTCAACATGCAGGTGCTGGGCTGTGCCTACACGATTTTGACATACGGAACTGAGGAACTGAAGCAGAAATATATTCCAGGATTGTGCACGGCCGATCTGATTGGCGGGTTCGGCATCACCGAACCGGATGCCGGCTCGGATGTCATGGCCATGGTTTCCACGGCCCAAGACAAGGGCGACCACTGGTTGCTCAACGGGTCCAAGACCTGGATTTCCAATGCCGATACGGCCGACGTGATCATCTACTATGCCTATACCGATACGGAGGCCGGCTCCAAGGGACTGTCGGCCTTTGTGCTGGAACCGAAAAAA
This sequence comes from Desulfobacterales bacterium, assembly GCA_046704125.1. Classification (GTDB taxonomy): domain Bacteria; phylum Desulfobacterota; class Desulfobacteria; order Desulfobacterales; family JBJKSK01; genus JBJKSK01. The sequence continues at coordinate 899 of JBJKSK010000138.1, forward strand.
TTCAACGGCGTGAAAACCACCCGGTTGGACAAGATGGGCTCCTTTTCCTCTCCCACCGGAGAGATTTTTCTCGACAACACCCGGGTGCCCAAGGAAAATATTCTGGGGAAACCGGGCATGGGCGCCAAGATCGTCTTTGGTTCCCTGAACCAGACGCGGCTTTCGGCCGCCGCCGGCGCCGTGGGTGTAGCCCAGGCCTGCCTTGACGTAGCCACTAAATACTGCAATGATCGAAAGCAGTTCGGAAAGCCCATCGGCGAATTTCAGATGAACCAGGATATGATCGCCCAGATGGCCACCGAGATCGATGCGGCGCGGCTGCTGGTTTATAGAGCGGCCTGGGCCAAGGATCAGGGCCAGCTCAACAACGGACTGGACGTGGCCAAGGCCAAGTATTTTGCCGGGGAAACGGTGAACAAGTGCTCCAACTACGCCATGCGCATCCTGGGTGCCTACGGCTATTCCACCGAGTACCCCGTGGCCCGCTTCTATCGTGATACCCCGACTTACTACATGGTCGAGGGGTCGGCCAACATCTGCAAGATGATCATCGCCACGGATCAGCTGGGCTATCGCAAGGCCAATCGGTAGAAATCAACGACAGGGAAGACAAATGAAATCATATTTCGAAAAAATGCCGATGTTTGGCAGAGAACTTCCGGAACAAAAAAAGGAAGATGTCGATAATATTCGTTACATATTCGAAGTCGAAGAAACGATCGATCACGAGGTTGAAAAAGCGAAAACCGCGGGTTTTTCAACTGAAAAGATTAATGCGCGAGGCCAGATGACGCTTTGGCAGCGGCTTGAATATCTGGTGGACAAGGAGACATGGTGCCCGCTCCATACGCTTTATAATCCTGAAGACAACGTGGAAGGTACGACCAACGTGTTTGATGGATTGGGAAAGATTTCGGGAAAGTGGGCTGTGATTATCGGATTCGACAATAAAGTCATGGCTGGTGCATGGCTTCCCGGCCAGTCGGAAAATATTTTACGCGTAACGGATCTGGCGAAACGATTGAACATCCCCCTGATCTGGCTGGTCAACTGCAGTGGTGTCAAACTCACCGAGCAGGAGAAATTTTATGCCAATCGCCGTGGTTCCGGAACGCCCTTTTATCGCCACGCTGAACTGAATCAGCTGGGAATACCGGTACTGGCCGGCATATACGGGACCAATCCTGCCGGAGGCGGCTACCAGGGCATCAGCCCCACTATCTTATTTGCTCATAAAGATTGCAACATTGCCGTAGGGGGCGGAGGCATCTTAAGCGGCATGTCCCCCAAGGGACATTTCGATATCCAAAGCGCCAACGAACTCATTGATGCCGCCAGGCAATATAAGGAAAAGCCTCCCGGATCGGTGGAGATTCATTGCGATGAGACCGGGTTTTTCCGGTATGCGTATGAAAAAGAAACCGAAGTCCTGGACGGCTTGAAAGAGTATATGCGCAATATACCGGCCTATGATCCGAAGTTTTTCCGGGTCGCCGATCCGCATTTTCCCAGATTTTCATCCAGCGACATTTATCGGCTGATACCCTTTAATCAGAAACGTTCATACGTTTTTAAGGAAATCCTGGCCCGGCTGGTGGACGGCAGCCAGCACCTGGAATTCAAGCCGGGCTATGGCCCCGAGATCTATACCGGACTGGTCAAAATCAACGGGTTTCCGGTCGGGTGCATCGGTAACAACCAGGGTTTTCTCACCCCGAATTATCCCGAGTATGCCGACTATCCGGGCATCGGCGGAAAGCTCTACCGCCAGGGACTGATCAAAATGAATGAGTTCGTTACCCTGTGCGGCCGGGACCGGTTACCCATCATCTGGTTCCAGGACACCACCGGCATCGATGTGGGAGATATCGCTGAAAAAGCTGAGTTGCTTGGGTTGGGACTGAGCCTGATCTATTCTATCCAGCAGACAGATGTACCCCAGATGTTGGTCGTCTTGCGCAAAGGAACCGCCGCCGCCCATTACGTCATGGGCGGTCCGACCGCCAACCGGCACAATGCCTTTACCCTTGGGCTTGCCACCACTGAAATATATGTGATGCATGGCGAAACAGCCGCAGCGGCAAGCTTTTCTCGCCGTCTGGTTAAAGATAAAGATGCCGGCAAACCCCTTGAACCGACCATAAAGAAGATGAATGAGATGGTTCAATCTTATTTTGACAACTCCCGCCCGCTTTATTGTGCAAAAAAAGGATTGGTTGATGAAGTGGTGAAAATGAGCGCTTTGCGAGGCTATCTGGAAGCCTTTGCCGGAGCAGCCTACCAGAATCCCAAGTCAATATGTCCGCAGCACCAGATGTTGCTTCCCCGGGTCATCAAAGGGTGATGACATTAAGCAGGCAAAAGCCAATGCTTAGACCCAATATCATCCTGACCGGATTCATGGCAACGGGAAAGACCACCGTGGGCAAGCTGATTGCCGGCCAGCTGTCCTACGCGTTTGTCGACACCGATGACCTGGTCCAGCAGCGAGCCGGAAAGACGATTCCGGAGATTTTTACAGAAGACGGCGAGGGGGTGTTTCGAAAAATGGAATCCGATGTGGCCCAATCGCTTGCCGGCAAACAGGGCCTGGTGATAGCCACCGGAGGAAGCTTCATGCTCAATTGCGATAATGCCGCCGTGCTTGCACGCACAGGCAAGGTATTTTGCCTGTCGGCTACTGCAAAAGAAATCTCGGAGCGGGTGATGAAGGATTTGGGTTCCAAACGGCCCTTGCTTTCCGGACCCCAGGCCAGCCAGCGCATACTAGAACTGATCGCCCAGCGCAAGGAAGGCTACAGCCGCTTTGCCCAGGTGTCCACCTCGGGAAAAACCCCGGAAACAGTGGCCAAAACCATTCTGGCCAGCTTCCATGCCGATGAATTCGATGCCTAAAATTGGAAAATAGACCCTTGTTCCCCCTGCGAGCGAGTTCTTCGTCTCTTCGAAAAAGCAGTCTATTGGAAGGCAGATCATGGATAAAGAGGTTCCATGGCCTGTCTGAGGGCTTCGATTGGAATCTGTCCGGGAGCTGACGCCTTCTTTCCGGCGGCAAAGGTGATGTCCGAACCAAACAGGCCCCCCGCGATTCGGGTCACAGCGCCTATTTGCGCCATGGCCATGGTCACGATGGGAATTTCCAGTTTTTCGCGTGCCCTCAAAGTGGCCCCGAGCAGGACCAGGACGTCTCGATAGTCTTTGGGCATCACGGCCGCCTTGGCGATATCGGCACCCAGGTCCTGGGCCAGAACCAATTTGGCCAGAAGATCCGCTTCTTCCGGGGTTTTTCCGAAATCGTGAAAGGATCCGATCACCCTGACGCTATGGCGCGCGGCCCAGTCGGTGACGGTCCGGATAAAGGCTTGGCCGTTGCACAATTCGATATCCACGATGTCTGCAAGACCCGAGGCGGCGGCCTCTTGGATCAGATTCAGCCGGTGATCCCGAGAAAGCTTCCGGAAACCGCCTTCCGTGTCTATCCGGCAGGTAAAAATCAGCGGGATGTTGCCAATAACGGCTCTAAGCGCTTCAAGGGTCTTTACACACGTTGCGATCCGCTCGACCTGGCCAAAGGCGTCGATGCGCCATTCCAGCAAGTCGGGGCGAAGGGGCAACAGTGATTTGGCCTGGCGCAACAGCTCCGGTGTTTGCACGGCAACCAACGGCAGGCAAATCAGAGGTATAGCCCCTCCGATTCGACGTCCTTTTACCTCCACGGGGCGTGTGCATGGCCGTCTCACTGTCGTTTCCCTGCCAGGTCTTTGATTGTCGCATTACCCATGGCGGTTTTTTCTCCTTCGCTGAATACGAAACTCAGACACCGCGCTGAAAATCCAGCACCCGCTTCATTCGACCGGGAAGGTTACGCCCCAGGGCGGCTTCCAGAAAGGTCACCGCCTCACACAGGCTCGGCAGGTCGATTCCCGTGGCAACGCCCATGGTCTCGAACATGTTTACGGCATCTTCGGTGGGGACGTTGCCCGCGGCGCCTTTGACAAAGGGACACCCGCCCAGGCCGCCGGTGCAGGTATCAAAGGATCGGATCCCGGCCTGGTAGCCTGCAAACAGGTTGGCCAGGCCCAGCCCCCGGGTATCGTGCAGGTGCAGCGAAACAACGATTCCTGGAAATTCGGATTTGAATTTTTGCACCATCTGAACAACGGAAATCGGTGTGGCCATTCCCGTGGTGTCGGCGAGGTTGATTTCGCTGACACCCGTTTGGACCATTTTGTCGGCTGCCGACATCACCGCGGTCTCTGAAATGGGGCCCTCATAGACGCATCCAAACACACATTGCAGGCTTGCGCGAACCGTTAGGCCGGAGGAAAGGGCCTGCCCGATGAGCCGGGTCATGTCTTTTAAAGCTTCAGCGGCCGGGCGGCGGGCGTTTTTTCGGCTGTGAGTGTCGCTGACCGAAACCGACATGCTTACATGAGGCACCCCGCAATCCAGGGCCCGATCGAGGCCCTTGCCGTTTAGGATCAATGCCGACAGCACGGTATCTTGCTGCTTTCCAAGGGATTTGATCAGGGCATCGGTATCGGCCATCTGGGGCACGATTTTCGGATGCACGAAAGAACCCACTTGAATTCGCCGGATACCCGCCTTTTTCAGCATCTGAAACAGGTGCGATTTTTCATCGAGGGAAAAAAGGCGTGATTCCATCTGGAGTCCGTCCCGAAGCGCTTGGTCTTCGAGCATGATCGACACTGGAGACGAATCGGTTCTCATGGCTTGTTCCGTGGTTGCATTGTCGCATGGCCAAGGGCTTTTTTCGGGACCGGCGGGGGCCCGATGCCTTGTATTTGACAAGAAATTACGCTATCCTAATATCCCATTTTTTTTATATTGCCAAGGAGGTCGCTTCCGTGCTGGCCCTTTCCACCATTTTTTTCACATCCTTTGTGCTGG
>JBJKSK010000139.1:0-3664 GCA_046704125.1 Desulfobacterales bacterium
TTTTTTGTGGATCTTTCCGTGTGCAACGGCTGCTACTGCTGCCAGATCGCCTGCAAGGACGAGCATGTGGCAAACGACTGGAGCCCTTACGCCAAGCCGCAACCGGACACGGGCCAGTTCTGGATCGGCATCACCGAGCTGGTGCGCGGCCAGGTGCCCAAGGTCAAGGTGACCTATATCCCCAAGCTTTGCCACCACTGCGACCAGGCCCCCTGCATAACCGAGTGCAAGGCACAAGCCATCTACAAGCGAGACGACGGCCTGGTGATCATCGACCCGGAAAAATGCACCGGGTGCAAGCTTTGCGCGGACACCTGCCCCCATGACGCGATCTTTTTCAACGAGCAGCTCAACATCGCCCAGAAATGCACGGGATGCGCCCACCTGTTAGACAACGACGCCGAGAGGGAAGTCCCCCGCTGCCTGCACCAGTGCCCCACCGACGCGCTGCGCTTTGGCGAGGAAGCCGATTTTGCGGACTTTATCGCCGGGGCCCGGACCCTAAACCCGGAAGCCGGCACCAGGTCCCGGGTCTACTACCGGCATTTGCCCAAAAAGTTTGTGGCCGGCACCGTCTACGACCCGGTGGAAAAGGAAGTGATCATCGGCGCCGCCTGCACGCTCACCGACACGGATTCGGGCGAGGTGTTTACCGCCGAAACCGATAACTTCGGCGATTTCTGGTTTCGCGGCCTCAAGGACAACCGCACGTTCTCCCTGCTGATCCAGAAAGGGGGAAAAACCAAGACCCTCGGCGGCATCGCCACGGACAAGGATTTGAGCCTGGGTGACATCCCCTTGAACCTGTAACCGGGCCATCGCATGAAAATTCGAAGCCTTTTTGCCAACTCGTCGGGTCCTGTTCCGGTCTGCAGGCGCCACAGCTGTCTGTCGCCTGCATCGGTTGCACACGGGTCCGGAAACGCCGGGAGGAGGTGGTGCCCCCATTGTATCGTCATGTGGCGACTGGATAATTCATTATTAAAACGAGATAAGAGAGGAGAACGGATGATGCGCCAGACGTTGGGTTTGTTTACGATCGGATTGTTGGCCGTTGGACTCGCTTTTGGGTTTAGCGCACCGGAGGCCCATGCCAAAACCCTCACGCTTACCTACAGCAACTTTTTCCCCCCCACGCATATTCAGAGCAAACTGGCCGAATCGTGGTGCAAAGAAGTGGAAAAACGCACTGACGGCCGGGTGAAGATTCAATATTACCCCGGCCAGACCCTGACCAAGGCCCCCCAGACCTACGACAGCGTGGTAGACGACATCGCAGACATCGGGATGTCGGCCTGTGCCTATACCCGCGGCCGGTTTCCGGTCATGCAGACCATCGACCTGCCCTGGGGTTATCCTTCCGGGGTGGCGGCCACGGCGGTGGCCAATGCCGTATACAAAAAGTTTCACCCGAAAGAATTCGACCAGACGGAAGTCATGTATATGGATGGTCACGGCCCCGGTTTCATTCAAACCCGGGATAAACCCATCCACACCCTGGCGGATTTAAAGGGGCTCAAAATCCGCTCCACCGGCATGAGCGCGCTGATGGTCAAGGCGTTGGGGGCCACCCCGGTGGCCATGTCCATGCCCGATTCCTATCAGGCGCTTCAAAAAGGGGTGGTCGACGGTTCCGCCTATCCCATGGAATCCAACAAGGGCTGGAAACTCGGCGAAGTCTGCCATTTTGCCACCGCCTGTTACGCCACGGCCTACACCACCTGCTTCTACGTGGTCATGAACAAAGCCAAATGGAACCTTATTTCCCCCAAAGACCAGAAGACCATTGAAGCGATTAACGTGGAATGGGCGAAAAAGCACGGCGAAGCCTGGGACAGCAGCGACGTGGCGGGCACGCGATTTTTCCTGCAGCAGGGCGGCACGATCATCGGCCTGGATGCCAGGGAGAGCGCAAAATGGAAGGCGGCCGTGGAGCCGCTGCTCAAAAATTACGTGAAGACGCTGGACAAGAAAGGCTATAACGGAAACGCCATCGTTCAGACGATTCGCGATACGCTGAAAAAGTACGAATAGCCTGCGATCCGCAACAAGAAGGATCGAAATTGAAATTTCCGGACCGGCTCTGCCGTCGGTGAGCCGGTCTGTTCTTCCCCTCATGATTATCAGAAACGGATCCGATGTATGAAATTCTTCTGGAAAGTATTTGATTTTTTTTCCGCGAAGTTGAAACTCATCGGGGCTGCCTGCCTGGCGTGCATGGCGGCGTTGACCTGCGTCGACGTGGTCGGCCGGTTTGTCCGGCACCCGGTTTTCGGCGCGGTGGAGGTCGTCGCCTTCATGGGCGCCGTGGCCGTGGCCATGGCCCTGGCCGTTACCCATGAAACCAACGCGCACATCGGGGTCGAGATCTTCGTCAGCCGGCTTTCCAAAAAAAAACGGGCCCTGGTCAATGTGTTAACGGGGACCTTGAGTTTTATCTTCTTTTCCCTGGTGACGTGGCAGATGTTTGATTACAGCATCAGCATGAAGCGATCCGGAGAAGTTTCCATGAGCCTCGGAGTGCCGCAGTATCCGTTTATCTTCGTTGTCGCCATCTGCTTCGTGGTATTTTCCGTTTTCATCCTCAAAGGCATTGTCGGTAATTTCGAGGAATTGAGAAAAAAATGAACCCTACCGTGCTCGGTATTATTGGCATTGTCGTCATGATTTTACTGTTCATGACAGGCATGGAGGTGGCCTACGTGATGGCCGTGATCGGCTTTCTCGGGTTTGCCATCGTGGTGTCGCTGCATGCCTCACTGGACCTTCTGGCCAAAAGTTACTACGAAACGTTTTCTTCCTATGAATTGACCACCATTCCCCTGTTCATTCTCATGGGCCAGCTGGCCTTTAGTACGGGCATCAGCCGCCGGCTCTATGACACGGCGTACAAATTTCTGGGAAGCACCCGCGGGGGACTGGCCATCACCACGGTTTCGGCCTGCACCGCTTTTGGCGCGGTATGCGGTTCCAGCGCCGCCACCGCCGCCACCATGGCCACGGTGGGGTTGCCGGAGATGAAGCGCTTCGGTTATGCGGACGAGCTGGCCGCCGGGTCGGTGGCCTCCGGCGGGGGGCTGGGCATGATCATGCCTCCCAGCGTGGTGCTGATCATCTACGGGATCCTGACCGAGCAGTCCATCGGCAAATTGTTCGTGGCCGGCATCATCCCGGCGATACTGGTCACGATTCTTTTTGGCATCACCATCCTGCTTTGGTGCACCTATGCTCCCAACCAGGGGCCGAAAGGAGAGAAGTTTTCCTGGAAGCAACGCTTTAGATCCATTACCCAGCTAAGCGAAACCGTTGCCGTATTCGTGCTGGTGATCGGCGGCCTGTTTGTGGGCCTGTTCACCCCCACCGAAGCCGCCGCCGTCGGGGTGTTCGGAATCCTGGCCGTGTCCCTGATCCGGCGGCAGCTGACCTGGAAAGCCTTCGTGGAGGCTCTTTATGAAACGCTTCGCACCTCGTGCATGGTGATGATGCTGGTCGGCGGCGCGGTGGTTTTCGGCAAGTTTATGGCGGTAACGCGAATCCCCTTTAATATCGCCTCCTGGATCGGCGGCTTCAGCCTGCCGCCGGTCATGGTCTTGACGATGGTCGTCCTGGTCTATTTCATCGGGGGTTGCTTCATGGATTCGCTGGCTCTCGTGATGTTAACCGT
>JBJKSK010000140.1:0-6102 GCA_046704125.1 Desulfobacterales bacterium
GGGGCCCCGGACATGGTTTTCAGTTCGGGTTGTTCGAGCTTGATGTTGGGGATCGAGGCCAGAAGCCCCTGGGTGTACGGGTGCATCGGATCGGCGAAGACGTCCTTGGCCGCTCCGGTTTCCGCGACCCTGCCGCCGTACATGACGGTGATCCGGTCGGCTAGTTGGGCCACGATGCCGAGGTTGTGGGAAATCAACAGGATGGTGAGATTGAATTTTTCCCGCAGCTCGTTTAGAAGATCCAGAAACTGGGCCTCGACGATCACGTCCAGGGCCGTGGTCGGTTCGTCGGCGATGAGCAGATCCGGGTTCAAGATCAGGCCCATGCCGATCATGATCCGCTGGCGCATGCCGCCCGACATCTGGTGCGGGTATTCGTGGAGCCGGTCCGGCGCGATGCCGAGCTGCTTGAGCATGGTTTCGGCCCGGGCCATGGCGGCTTTTTTGCTCACCTTGGGCTCATGGGTGTGGATGGTTTCCACGAACTGCTGCCCGATCCTGAACAGGGGATTCAACGAGGTGAGCGGGTCCTGGAAAATCATGGCGATCTTCTTGCCCCGCAGTTGCAAGAGGCGATTGTGCTTCATCCCCACGATATCCTCGCCGTGGTAGAGGATCTCTCCGGAGGCGATTCTTCCCGGCGGCCGAAGCAGCCGCAGGATGGAAAAGCCCAGGGTCGATGTGCCGCACCCGGATTCTCCGACCAGCCCCATCACTTCGCCCTTTTCCAGGGAAAGGTTCACCTCGCTCACCGCCCGGACCGTGCCGATGTGGATGGGAAACTCGACATCCAGATTTTTTATTTCAAGGATCTGCTCCACACTAACGCTCCAATAATTTGGGGTTCAGAATTTCGGCCAGCCCCTCGCCGAGCATGGTAAATCCGATGGCAAGAGTCGAGATCATGATGCCGGGAAAGGTGATCAGCCACCACTGGCCCGAGGGTAGAAATTTCTTTCCCATGGCAAGATCCATCCCCCAGTCGACGACGCTCGGGGGCAGTCCCAGCCCGAGATAGGTGAGGGCGGCCTCGATCATGATGGCGTCGGCCACGTTCATGGTAAAGACCACCGCCACCGTGGCCAGAACGTTGGGGAAGATGTATTTGAGCAAAATGACGGGTCCCGGGGCGCCGATGGCCTGGGCCGCCTCGACGTAGAGTTCCTGCTTGATCGAAAGCGTCTGGCCGCGCACCAGCCGGAAGTAGGTCGGGATGTAGATCACGGCGACCGCGACGGTGATGCTGACAATTCCGGGGTTTAACATGGCGGCTAAGGCGATGGCCATGAACAGGCCGGGAAAGGAATAGACCGAGTCCATGATCAGCGACAGGATCTTGTCGAAGATTCCGCCGTTGTAGCCTGAGATCAGTCCCATGGTGATCCCGATCACGGAAGACAGCAGGGAGGCCAGCAGCGAGACGCCGAGGATGGTCCGGGCCCCCCAGATGATCCGGGAGAAGACGTCCCGTTGAAGATTGTCGGTGCCCATCAGGTGCTGGAGGCTGGGGGGGGCGAGCTGGGGTCCGGCGTTCTGGTCGTGGGGATTGTAGGGCGCCAGGTGTTTGGCAAAGATCGCCATGAAGATGACACCTCCGATGATGAGGGCGCCGAAGACCAGTATCCACCACTCCACGCCGTATTTTTTCCCCATTCCGGTGAACCGGTGGATGAGACGCCCCAATTCGGCGCTGGGCGAATATTTCATCATAGGACCTCCTAATAGCGAACCCGTGGATCGACCAGGGCGTAGACAATATCAACGATAAGCGAAATCGCGGCAACAATCAGGGCAAAGATGACGATGATTCCCTGGATGGTCGGGTAATCCCGCAGGTATATGCGCTCCAGCAACAGGCGCCCCATGCCGGGCCAGGAAAATGTGGTCTCGGTAAGCACGGCACCGGCCATAAGAAGCGCCACCTGGAGCCCCAGCATGGTCATGATCGGCACGAACGCGTTTTTTAGGGCGTGCTTGTACACCACCACCTTGTGTCGGATGCCGCGGGCTTCTGCGGCAAGGACATAATCGGATTTCAGGACATCGAGCATGTTGGCCCGGGTCAGTCGGACGAAAATACCCGACAGGTAGAGGCCCAGGGTGAGCGATGGCAGTGCGAGGTGCCACAGGACATCCCACAGGTCGCTCCAGTCATGGGCCATGATGGTATCGATCACGTAAAACCCCGTGTGCTGAAATGTGGAAATAATAACACGGGAGCCTGTGCGGCCGGCAATGGGAAACCAGTTGAGCCAGACGCCGAAGTCCATCTGCAGCAGCAGGCCCATCCAGTAAACGGGGATGCAGTAAATGACAATACCGTACAATCTTGCCAGGTAGTCCTGGGGTGATCTCCGTTTGTCGGCGGCGTAAGCCCCCAGGGGGATGCCCACCAGCAAGCAGATGACCATCCCGAAGAAGGAAAGTTCGATCGTGGCCGGGAGTTTGTTTTTGATGGCGTCGATGACCGGTTGTTGAAAAATCATCGAGTTGCCGAGATCAAAGTGGGCGATCTGATCCAGATACCGGCCGTATTGGATGATGATCGGCTGGTCGAGGCCGAGCTCGTGCCGTTTCGCCTCGATGAGGGCCGGTGGGGCATGCCCGCCGAGCATCGAGAGGATCGGATCTCCCGGCATGACATGTAGCACCACGAACACGACGCTCAACAGGATGAACAGCATGGGGATGGTCAACAGGGCGCGCATGATGATGTATCGGAAGAGATTTTTCATGAATCCAGATCCGGAACCGGAGGGCACCCGTTTTCAAACGGGCGCCCTCCGGGCAAAGATTTATTTTACGAAGTGAATCGGCGAATAGAGCAACTGGAGGGTGGGGGATATCTTGATCCCGCGGACGTTTTTCTGGCTGAAGAGGTAGAGGTTTCCCTGAAAGATCGGAACCGTCGGCACTTCCACCGTCCACATCTTCTGGATGCGCTTGAAAATTTCGGCCCGGGTCTTCTCGTTGGGGCTCGTCTCCTCTTTTACGAACAGGGCATCCCAGGTCGGGTTGGAGAAGAAAATCCCGTTTCCGGCCGAAGCGGTGGTGCTGGCAAAGGCCGCCGTGTAGTCGTCCGGATCGATAAAGTCCGGATACCAGCCAAGCAGATAGACGGGCATGATCTTCTTTTCATAGTTTTGCTTGTAGGTGGCCCATTCGGCGGAGCGGACGTTGACCTCCATGACACCCGTGGCTTCCATCTGTTCTCTGAGGACCGCGGCCAGATCAACCTCGGAATCGCCGTAATGGCTCGTGGTGTACCACAAAGTGAATTTCAGTTTGTGCTTGGCATTGAATCCGCGGGAGGCCAGCAGTTTTCTCGCCAGTTTGATGTTGCCATCGCCCAGCGTGGTCTTGAAATTGTCGGTGTGGGTCCACATCCCTTTGGGCACCATGGAATAAAGAGGCGAATCCAGGCCCAGGTAAACTTTCCGGATGATTTGCGGGCGGTCTATCGCGGCGGCCACGGCCTGGCGCACGACCTTGTCGTTAAACGGCGGGGTTTGGCACTGGAAGCAGAGGTAGCGGATGAAAGGGCCCTGTCCCTTGATGGTTCTCAGCTTCGAATGCTCCATCAGACTCTTGATATCCGAAGGATTCAAGCTCTTGAAGGCGAAATCCAGCCCGCCGCGCTGCAGGGCAAGGCTCATGGTGGTGGCATTGGCAAAGGTGCGGATGACGATCCGGTCGTTTTTCGGCTTTTTCCCGTAGAAATGCGGGTTGGCGTCCAGAACGATTTCCTCGTCGCGCTTGAAGGATGTGCATTCATAAGGACCGAGTCCCACGAGTTTCCCCCCCTTGAGCTCGGAGGGGTTTCCGATGATCTTGTCGGCCGGATAGATGTTCGGGTCTACCGGAAAGTAGGGCGGGGTGGCGACGAGGGCCGGAAAGTAGGCGCAGGGGTGTTTCAGGATGAATTGCACCGTGTGCGAATTGACCACCTTGACCGAGGAAACAAAAGTCGTAACCAGCCAGGAGGGGTCTCCTTTGAGGCGCATCACGCGGTCGATCGACCATTTGACCGTATTGGCGTCAAACGGGGTGCCATCGGAGAATTTCACACCCTGCCGAAGTTTGAAGGTGTAAACCTTGCCGTCGGGGCTGACGGTATAGCCGGTGGCCAGCTGCGGCACCAGTTTGGTTTGGCCGGCAGGATACCCCAGCAGACCCTGGAAAATGTTTTCAAAGATTTCCCAGGTGTGAAAGTCGTAGGCGTTGGCCGGATCCATGTCCGTGACCTTGTCGGTCGTGCCGTAGACTACCGTCACCTTTTTGGCCAATGCGGTCGACATGGTACCAAAGACCAGAGCGACGGCTGCCAGGCCCATCATGAGCAGCTTCCAACGTTTCATTTTTCCCTCCTTAGTGCAACGGGTTTTTATTCGGGCCACCCGAACCGGCATGGCCGCCCTATCGGAGTCCTGCGGCGGTTGAAATACACTTTCATCCGTCGTTTGGACCCGTTCCTGCATGCTTCGTAGAGACTACCCGGCCTCATTGAGATAAGAAAGCCGCCGATCGGTTGCGTTGTTTTTCACCCATGCGGTCAGTGCGGCCCCGAGGCCCTTATCTTGGAACAGGGTAAACAACAGCTGGATCAGGCCCTGGGGATAATCGGCCTCCAAACGCTGGTCCACGGACTGCCGGCACAGATCGGTTTCTTTTTGAAACAGGGCAATCACCGCCGGCGAATCAGAGACAAACCCATTTAGGTTCACCATCTCATGAATGTTGTGGCCGCTGTGGGTTTTGCGGGCGAAAAAAAAGACCTTGGGGTTGGGCATGTCGGAGCCTTGGATCTGATAATCGAAATGAGAGCAATAGCCGGTGATGCTAATCCGGTGCAGCTCGGAGTAGGTGAGCAGCACACTGATACAGTTGGCGAAATAGCGCACCACAAGCTCGGGGTCCACTTTTCCTTCGAGTTGTCTTTCCAGGTATTGCGTGAGACATTTTCGGCAGATATAGGTCTCGGACCGGCCGCCGGTCATACAGCTGCGGATGAAGTTTTCCTTTCGTTCCCGAAACAGGGCCTTCTTGAAGGCCAGCTGAAAATCCCAGGCGCTGTCGGCCGTTTCGGGGTCGGATTCATCGGACAAATAAAGCGCTTCGGGCATAAACAAGACGCTTGGATTGGCCTTGATCAGGATTTTGGTGCCGCCCAGACGTTCCATGGGGGCCAACAGCATGCGCGTGTGCATGTTGTCATAAAGCGGAAGCAGGGTTCCCTCGATTTTCCGCTTCCAGTTGTTGCGCAAAATCCCGGGGATGTCCGGGCGGCTAAGGGGCTGATAATCGTAGTGGACCAGCACTTTATCGATTTCGGGCACAGAGAAATTAAGGGCAAACAAAATCGAGGCCACCTTGTCTTTCCCGGGGCGGTTGATTTCATCCCGCATCAGCTTGGTCAGATAGCTGTGGGAGACTCCGGAGATCTTGCTGATGGTGTTGAGTTTGAACCCGCTGTGGTCAACGATTTCCCGGATATGGTTCGAAAATTTGCGCATCGCCGCTTTTGGGATCGGTATGGGGTATTCAAAGCCTGATTTTCCCGTTGGAACGAGATGGGCTTGGTCCTTAACGATAGTCCGGACAAATAGGCAGAAAATGAAAATTAGTGCAACTATTTTTTTAAATTATAGTTGGAAAAAATTTCCAACTTTTTGGGTTCTCGGCTGTCGACCCCCCAACTGGGGCGATTCAGCCGGCCCAGGTCCTCGAGCCAGGTCGCTCAAACGGTCCCGGCGGCGCTGTTCGAGCTCAGTCTCAGCGGGGGCGGGTGGGCCGGGTGGCCTGGCCTGTTTTTTTGATGTATTTCAGTTAAAATATAAATAAAATTCATGGTCGAATTTTCTTGCGTTGCCAAAAAACCTGATGTATGGATCGCCAGATTTAATCATATCCGCTTCTTGATCGGGATGTTGAGCAGCGGGTATGGATAAGGGCATTTCGCCCCACTGTACGTGTACCCGTTTGAAATCTGCCTGTAATTTTCCCGGATCCTCCGGATTTATGCTTGGCCGGTTTCTCCGCCATCTTGCCGAATTATTTATCTGAAAATTGAAAAACCGAGCACCATGCCATGGCCCCAAAGGG
>JBJKSK010000141.1:0-2940 GCA_046704125.1 Desulfobacterales bacterium
CATGGCCCAGAAACCGGTGACCGGCGGCACGCCGTACCTGCGCCATCTGCCCCAGGTCTTTGCCAGGGAGCATAATTTCCGGGCGCTTCCAGCCATCGCCGAAGTCTCCTTCCGGGACCGGTGGGAAAAAATCCGGCCCCAGGTGCCAAACCCCGTGTATCGTGTGGCTCTTTTTTCCGGTTGCGTGCTGGATTTTGTCTATCCCGAACAACTCGAGGCGGCCGTCGCCCTGCTGGCCGAACACCGGGTGGCCATGGAGTTTCCCGGGCAGCAGTCCTGCTGCGGACTGCCTGTGCAGATGATGGGGGAAAAGCAGTCGGCACGCGCTGTGGCCGTGCAAAATGTGACGGCCATCGATGCCGGGCGTTTTGACTACATTGTAACGCTGTGTGCTTCCTGTGCCAGCCACCTCAAGCACGCCTATCCCAGGATCCTTTCCGATGCCGCCACCGCCGATCGGGCCAGGCAGTTTGCCGACAAGGTCGTGGCCTTTTCCACCTTTGTAAACGATGTGGTCAAACTCGATGCCGACGATTTTACCGCCACCGGCACGCCGGCCACCTATCATGCGCCGTGTCACCTGTGCCGAGGCATGGGCGTGCGCGAGGCGCCTCATCAACTCATCGAAAAGGCCGGCCTTTGTTTTCTTCCCGCCGACGAGGAAGAAACCTGCTGCGGTTTCGGCGGCACCTACTCGGGCAAGTTTCCGGAGATTTCCGCCCAGATTCTGGCCAAAAAACTCGAGGATGCGGGAAAAACCGGCGCGAAACTGCTGGTCACCGAGTGTCCGGGCTGTGTTCTACAGCTTCGCGGCGGCGCCCAAAAGCACGCCCCGGGCCTGCGTGTGGCCCATATCGCCGAAGTTTTGGCCGAGCTGCGGAAAAAATAGCATTTGAGGCCTGGGCCGCCGCGACTCGATGTCACTGTCTGTCATGGCTCGCATGCCTCAAGCCGGCTTCTCGTTCAATTGTAGTCCCGGAATTGGGAAAGCGGAAACTGGGTTCTCGGTGTGTCTGTGCCGGCGAGCCATGCGGCGTTTGGCGCGTGAACGATGCCGGGGGATAACGCCTGTCTTTGGAAAGCCCGCGGTTGAAAAAAGGCGACTGGCCGGTCAAGAAAAAAACGGCGAGGAAGATGGCGGGCGTGGGCCATCGGGCGGGTGAGATGGTCTTTTACGGGAAAAGCCGTGGAGTAGATGGAATTTGTAGGCGTCTTGAAGTCCATTGACATCACGGCGCTTAAGGCAAATATGGTCAAAATGGAGAAGACAAACAGCCGTTTTGCCCAGAGCCTGTCATTGCCGCTCATGGAGCGGGAAAGCGCCATGAAAAGCCATACCGAGCCCAGTGCGGTGGCTACCGAAAGGTAGCTGTATCCGGTGTATCCGCAAAACGTCAGCATCAGTGCGGCCGCCAGAAAGGCTATGATGGAGGCGGCGATGCGCTTTTTGACGGCGGGCGTGTCCTGGGCCGCCGGCAGCACCGGAATGCCGGCGGCGGCATAATCGTCGAATCGGAAAACGGCGATGGCATAAGCGTGGGGGATCTGCCACAGGCTAAAGACGGCCAGCATGATCCACGCCGGCAAGTCAAAGCGGTCGCTGGCGGCGCAATATCCCGCCAGGGGAGGCGCGGCCCCAGCCAGGCTGCCGATCCACGCGGCATAGGCAAAACGGCGCTTCAGGACCAGGCTGTAAGCCCCGACGTAGACGGCGAAACCGCTCACTACGATGGCCAGTGCCAGCCGGTTGGAGGCCGCACACAGCAGGGTCGTGCCCCCGATGCCCAGAATGGCGGCATAGCAAACGGCGGTTTTGGCCGGCATCACCCCTTTGGCCAGAACGCGGTTTCGTGTCCGGGCCATTTTTCGGTCCAGGTCTTTATCCACCACGTTGTTCAAGACGCAACCGGAGGCCACCACAAGCGATATGCCAAAAAGGCTTGGCAGCAGCACGGCCAAATCGATGCGCCCTTTTGCCGCGACGAAGAAACCGGCGGCGGCCGTGATCAGGTTGCCCAAGACGATGCCAGGCTTGGCAACCTGAATGTATCTCTTGATCCAGGTGGTTGGGGTCACATCATGCGGTAGCTCAAGTTGAACATGATCCACAGCGTCCCCCCGACAAAAAGAAACAAGATCAAGACCGTAAACACCGTGGCCAGCAGATTCCACCGCGCCGCCGAGGATCGGTTCAGATGCAGGAAATAATGCAGGTGCACCAGAATCTGGGCGACGGCAGCCCCGAAGATGCCAAACAAGACGGTCGCGCGGGAAAATTTCCCGCTCATGACGATGCCAAATGCGATGGCGGTCAACGCGATCGAGACCATAAACCCGATGCCGTAGGATTTGAAGTCTCCCAGGTTCGCCCCGCTGCTGTCCATATGTGTCCGGCTCATGGCAAGACCCCCATCAGGTAGACCACGGTAAATACACCCACCCACACCACATCCAGAAAGTGCCAGAACATACTCAGGCGCATCAGCCGGGATTTGACGGGTGCGGTCAGGCCCTTGAGGATGACCTGGCCGGCCATGGTCGCCATCCAGATCAGGCCAAAGCTCACATGCAGACCATGGGTACCCACCAGGGTGAAAAACGCCGAAAGATAGCCGCTGCGCGCCGGCCCGCTGCCGGCTTGGATCATGGAGTAAAACTCGTGGATTTCCATGAGCACAAAGCCCAACCCCAGCAAAAACGTCACGGCCAGCCCTATCAGGCACCACCGCCGCTGGTCCTTGTGCATGGCCAGCATCGTCACACCACAGGTGGCGCTGCTAAATAGCAGCAGCATGGTTTCAATGAAGGTATAGGGAAGGTCTATCAGGTCCTTTCCCGTGGGACCGCCGGCGTAATGGTGGCCCAGGACGGCGAAAGTCGCAAAGTGCGCGCCGAAGAGCACCAGGTCGGACATGAGGTAAAACCAGAAGCCGAGGGCGT
>JBJKSK010000142.1:0-3207 GCA_046704125.1 Desulfobacterales bacterium
ACACCATTTCCCATGTGCTGCGCGTATGCCTGATTGCCAACATGAACCATCGCATCCAAACGGCCATCCAGCAAAAAGCCATCAGCCAACGTGAAGCGCAAAAAACCATCCACCGCCTGGACGAAGACGCCGCCGCCTGGACCGATTCTTTGTTCGGCCAAAAAGATCCCTGGAATCCCTCGCTGTATGACATCGTGATCCCGTTCAACACTCCCGCGGTCTCGGCGGCGGTGTCCCTGATCCGGGACAACCTTGAAAAGCCCGTGCTGCGCCCCAACGAATCATCCAAACAAGCCGTGGACGATTTTCTGCTGGCCGCCCGAGTCGAGGTGGCCCTGGCCTCGGAAGGACACAATGTGTCGGTGGCCGCCAACAACGGCAAGGTGACCCTGACCATCAACAAGCATGTGGTGATGTTGTCCCGGCTGGAAGAGGAGCTAAAATCCATTGCGGCCAAAGTGCTCGGGACACTGGAGATCCAGACCCGGGTGGGCAAAGACTTTTACCAGGCCGATATCTATCGCAAATACGATTTCCAGGCCCCGTCCAGGGTGCTGCTCGTGGACGATGAGCGAGAATTTGTCCAAAGCCTCTCCGAGCGTCTAATCCTCAGGGAAATGGGCTCGGCGGTGGCCTACGATGGTGCCTCGGCACTGAACATGGTCACCGAAGACGATCCCGAGGTGATGATTCTGGATCTGAAAATGCCCGGTATCGACGGCATCGAAGTGCTTCGCCGGGTCAAGGCCACCCGTCCGGAAATCGAGGTCATCATCCTCACCGGCCAGGGGGCCGAGGCCGACAGGCAGACCTGCATGTCCCTTGGCGCTTTCGCTTATCTGGAAAAGCCGGTAGACATCAACGCGCTTAGCCAAGTGCTCAAAGCGGCCAATGAAAAGGTAAGAGAAAAAAAGGCCAAGCCGTCATAAGTGCCGCCCCGTGAAATCAACCGTCTGGTATCGCTGCCCACATTTGCAGCCCTTTCGAGGTTTCCATGACCTGGTTCAAGCACATCAAACCGGCATTTTGGGATTATCTGGATAGGACACCGGGGCCCTTTGGGCACATGTTCAACTTTCGCCGCATCTGGAAGCTGACGGTGCTGATCATGACCGCGGTCGCCCTGCTGCCGGTTTTCACACTGGCCGTCATCGATTACAAGGTCACCCGATCGGCGGCGGAAAGCGAGATTTTGCTGCGCACCTCGCGACTGATATCCAATGCCCGACGGACGGTTTCCTTTTTTCTGGTAGAGCGCAAATCGGCCATCCATTTCCTGGTCCAGGACAACACCTTTGAAAATCTCAACGACCCGTCGCGCCTGGCGGAAATCCTGCAACATCTCAAAACCGTTTTCGGCGGCTTTGCCGACATCGGGGTTCTGGACGCCAACGGCCGGCAGCTCAGCTACGTGGGGCCGTATCATCTGGAGGGCAGAAACTACAGCGCACAGCCCTGGTTTAAAGAGGTGCTGGCCCGAGGGGTTTACGTCAGCGACGTCTTTCTGGGCTATCGCCAATCCCCCCACCTGGTGGTGGCCGTCAAAAAGAAACGGGCCAACGGAGATTTTTTTGTCCTGCGGGCCACGCTGGACACGTCGCAATTTAACGAACTGCTCTTTCAATTGGATGCCAGCGGGCAGGGAGACGCCTTTATCATCAACCGAGAGGGCGTCATCCAAACCCCGACGCGCAACCACGGCCAGGTTTTCGAAAAAGTCTTTCTTTCTGTACCGAAGTATTCCGACCGGACCCAGGTGTTTGAAACCCGAAAGCCAGGCGGAAAACCGCAGATCGTCGGCTATGCCTATATCCCCGAGACCCCCTATATCCTGATGATCGTCCGGCCGAAAAATGAGCTGATGCAGCCCTGGTTCAATACCCGGATGCGACTCATCGAGTTTCTCGGCTTGTCTGTGGTGCTTATCCTGGCAGCGATTTTCTGGGTGGCGACTTACCTGGTCAACAACATCCATTTGGCTGACCAGAAGCGCATCGCTTCGCTGCACGAGGCCGAATACGCCAACAAGATGGCCTCCATCGGGCGCCTGGCCGCCGGCGTGGCCCACGAAATCAACAATCCCCTGGCCATCATCAACGAAAAAGCCGGGTTGATCAAAGATCTTTTCACGTTCCAGAAGACTTACGCCCAGGATGTAAAGCTGACCGCCCTGGTGGATTCCATCATCGCTTCCGTGCAGCGCTGCGGCGCCATCACAAAACGGATGTTAAACTTTTCCAGGCATATGGGCTCCAGCATCGAGCTCGTGGACATCAAAACCGTCATCTTTGATGTCCTGGGGTTTTTGGGCAAAGAGGCCCAGTATCGATCCATCAACGTCACAGTCGAGGCCGCCGAGGATATCCCCAAAATTGAAAGCGATCGGGGAAAGCTGCAGCAGATCTTTCTAAACATCGTCAATAATGCCTTTGCGGCGCTAAACGATGGCGGGAACCTGGAGATATCCGTTCAAAAAACCGGCACCCAGCAGGTGGCCATCACCTTTACAGACAACGGCTGCGGCATTCCCGAGGCCGATCTCAAGCGGGTCTTCGAACCGTTTTTCTCCACAAAGATCCGCAAAGGAGGCACGGGCCTTGGGCTTTCCATAACCTACAATCTGGCCCATGAAATGGGGGGAGACATTCAGGTCAAGAGCAAAGTCAACGAGGGAACTTGTTTCACCCTCACTCTTACACTCAAATCATAAGGAGCTAAGTCATGCGTGTTTTGCTGGTTGACGACGAAATGGACCTCGTCTCGACATTGGCCCAACGGCTCTCCTTTCGCGAAATCGAGGCCGACTGGGCCACCAATGCCGACGACGCCATGAGACTGGTCGGGGAACGCACCTATGATATCGCTGTGCTCGATGTCAAGATGCCGGTGGTCAACGGGCTGCAACTCAAGAAAAGGATCGAAAAGAAATGCCCGGACATGAAGTTTATCTTCCTGACCGGACACGGCTCAGAAGAAGACTTCAGAGTCGGAATCGCCGAGGCCGGATGCGACAATTATCTGATCAAACCAGTCGACATCGACATCTTCATTGCCAAGATGAACGAAGCCCTGCAATGACCCTTCTCGATTCAACGGTTTCCCATTCACGGTAAAAAAGGACGCTCCCATGCCAGATGACCCAGCCGCCGAGAGACTTCGGTTCTTTGGCGCCATGACGGCCTCGGTCACCCATGAAATCTAAAATTT
>JBJKSK010000143.1:0-6059 GCA_046704125.1 Desulfobacterales bacterium
CATCTGAAGCAGACGCCGAAACCGAAAAAAGTAATCAGCCCCCGACCAGACCGTCAACAGCAGCGCACACCACAGAAAAAACATCCCCACCACGTGAAAATTGATCCCGAAAAAGGTGTAGTTGAACAGCAGCGGTATGATGGCGGCAATCTGAAAACCGGTCTTGTATTTTCCAAGCGCTGAGGCCGAAACATCATCGCCGCTTTCGGCAATCAGGTTGCGCAACCCGGTCACGGCAAGCTCTCGACCGATAATGATACACACCACCCAGGCGGGAACCCATCTGAGGCAGGTCATCATGATAAAGGCCGAAGACACCAGAAGCTTGTCGGCCACCGGATCCATAATCTTTCCGAAATTAGAGACCAGCCCCCAGCGTCGGGCATAAAACCCGTCAAGATAGTCGGTGATACCCGCTGCTGCAAAAAGCAGCCCGGAGGTGAAACAGGACACCCGGTTTGGAAACATCAGCAAAACCACCAGCAGCGGAATGGCCGCCACCCGGTAGAGTGTCAGGGTGTTGGGATGGCACAGAATATCCTTGAGTTTTCTGCCTGCGGGCATGATCGCTTCACTATCGGCTAGGGCTTTGCCTTTTTCCAGTCATCCAGAAATGCCTTTATTCCCTTTTCGGTCATGGGATGGGCGGCAAATTTGGACAGCACGCTAAACGGGATGGTGGCAATATCGGCACCGATTAGCGCCGCGTCGAGCACATGCATCGGGTTTCTCACGCTGGCTACGATCACCTGGGTGTCGAAGGCGTAATTGCTATAAATTTCCATGATCTGTTCGACCAGCGCCATGCCCTCCTGGGCCAGGTCATCCAAACGACCGATGAAGGGGCTGACATAAGTGGCGCCGGCCTTTGCGGCCATCAAGGCCTGAAGTGGCGAAAAAACCAGGGTGACATTGGTCTTGATACCCTCTGCGGTAAGCTGCTTGGTGGCTTTGATGCCGTCGATGGTCATGGGAATCTTGACCACGATATTGTCATGGATCTTGGCCAGATGTCGCGCTTCCTTGAGCATGCCTTCAGTATCCAGGGCGATCACTTCGGCGCTGATAGGCCCATCGACGATGGCGCAGATCTCCTTGATGACCGTTTCGAAATCGCGGCCCTCCTTGGCAATCAGCGACGGGTTGGTGGTCACTCCGTCGACCATGCCCATGGCATGGGCGTCCTTGATCTCTTTGACGTTTGCCGTATCCAGAAAAAATTTCATGCTATCCTCCAGAATATGTTTTCCTATAAATGTTTCTCTCTGCGGTCTGCGCGCCTGTGCGGGAAATGCCCTTATCTTCCGGAACGCTCAGCCAGGTATTTTTCCTTGCACTCGGCACTGCAAAAATACAGATCTTGACCCTCTGAGTGCAGATGCACACCGTTTCTGCGGGGAAAATAGACCTGGCAATACGGATCCTTGACCATGATGTCGTCGATTTGTCCGGTTTCGGCAGGCCTGTGGCCAGCGGTTATCATCGACTTCAGGAACCTATAGCCCAGATAGATGACTCCCAGCAGGATTAAGAGTCGCATCGGTATTCCACCACTTCCTGAGTTGAATCATCCAGTGCATCCAGCAACTGCTGAACGCTCTTTTTCAAAACCGGATGGTAAATTCCGGGGTTTATATCACAGATCGGCTCAAGCACAAAGCGCCTTTTGTGCATTCTGGGATGGGGCAAGACCAGCCCGGGAGTTTCCAGAATGCACGCGTCATAAAAAATGATGTCCAGATCCAGCACCCTGGGGCCAAAACGCACGGTCTCGCGTCGTCCGACACGGACCTCGATGTCTTTGAGCAGCGCCAGCAGCGCTTTCGGCTCCAAGAAGGTCTGAACGCGAAGGGCCGCATTGACAAACCAGTCCTGATCAAGACAATCCACCGGAGTGGTTCGAAAAAACCGGGATTGTCCGGCAAGGACGCAACCAGCGCTGTTTTGCAGGGCATCGATGCCCTTTTTGCAGTTGGCGCACTTGTCCCCCATATTGGACCCGACGCAGACAATGGCGGTATGAGCGCTCATGATCCGCCAGGCCTGACCGCGGGAGTATCCCAGGCCTCTGTCGTGATCTCACCCCGACAGACAAGTCGTGCATCGCCTGACATGTCAATATCCAAAAAGCGGCCGGATTCACTCCTATAGTGGATGGTCAACACTCCGGTGCTTCGGGTGGTAACGGCCACCGGCGGCCGCAGGCCAAAGCGGATCCCTGCCACGATGGCCGAAGCCACCGCCCCCGTGCCGCAGGCCAGCGTCTCGTTTTCGACTCCCCGTTCGTAGGTGCGCACCGATAGCGACCCGTCGGCACCGCAGCAAACAAAATTGACATTGGTGCCCGCCGGTCCGTAGTGGGCGTGATGGCGGATCACCCGGCCAAGCCCCACCACGTCCACATCCTCCAAATCGTTTACAAAAACCACCGCATGGGGAACCCCGGTATGGATCCGGCTCACGGACAGCACGGCATCTGCGGCCTGAAGGGGCTCATCAAGGGCCAAATCCCGGGCTTCGGGCATGCGCACCCGGACCAGGTTTCCCTCGACCGTGGCCGATACCAGACCGGCCAAGGTCTGGAAACTGAGCTTAGGACCGGCGATGCCGTTTAGCCAGGCAAACCGGGCCACGCACCGGGCACCGTTTCCACACATCTCGGCAACGGAGCCGTCGGCGTTAAAAAACCGCCACCGGAAATCGGCCTTTTCGCTGTTTTCCACCAGGATGAACCCGTCAGCACCCACCGACAGCTTTCGCCGGCAGGCCCCGATCACAAGTTGGTGCAGCCTGTGCTCATCTATGTGCCCGCTGCGGTTGTCGATGATGATAAAATCATTTCCGCAGCCGCTAAACTTTTGAAACGCAATCGTTTCCATGCCCTGAACCCTCTCAGGGACGAATCTCAACGATGTTGGAATCCGCACCCTCCTGATCCTTTTTCGTAAACCCGACGACCTTGTATCGCAGTCGAATGGCCTTGGGAACGGTCGTGTCCAGATAGGCTACCTCATCTCCAGATTTCTTTCCGGCAACCGAAACGTCAGACAACGCCGGAAACAGCTCTGGACAACCGGTACATTGACCGGGCAGCGTCACCGACCGATAAATGACGAACCGATCGATGCGGTTTTCAACCCGGTTGACCGGAGGAACATGCCAGGTCAACAGCACATCGCCGTTTTTCAGGACGGCCGAAAGATCCGTGACCCCAGGAGGCATCGGCGTTTTGGGCAAACGGGGCGGCGCCTTGAGGCCGCACCCGGAAATCAGCCCGGCGGCCAAAAAAACAACGGTGAGCACGAAAATAAAAGGATTATGTCTCATCGGGCCACGCAATCGTTTCACTGGCAATGGGATTTCTAAAGAAAATGCACCTCAGGACTCGGTCCAGGTGCCGGGATCGGCCAGCTGCGCTTCCGCGGCGGCAATGGCGGCATGGACATTGGCGGCGGCGGTGCCTCCGAAGACAGCGCGCCGCTGGATCATCTGCGCGGTGGTCAGCAGCTCAAAGATCTCTTCACCGATGAGCGTGGAAAAGCCCTTGAGTTCCTTTAGACTCAGCTCATGCAGCTCTTTTCCCTGGTCCAGGGCATAGGCCACGGCTTTGCCCACCGCCACATGGGCTTCGCGAAACGCCATGCCCCGGGTCACCAGATAATCGGCCAAGTCCGTGGCGTTGAGAAAGCCGGCGGCCGTAGCCCTTTTCATGACCTCCCGGTTGACCTTGACCTGGGGAAGCATCCGGATATAGATTTCGATGCATGCCGAAAGCGTGTCCACGGCGTCAAACATCGGGGCCTTGTCCTCTTGCATGTCCCTGTTATAGGCCAGGGGCAGCGATTTCATGAGGGTGAGCATCGCCACCAGGTCGCCAAAGACTCGCCCGGTCTTTCCCCGCACCAGTTCGGGAACGTCGGGATTCTTCTTCTGGGGCATGATACTCGATCCCGTGGCAAAAGCATCGGGCAGCGTGATGAATGAAAACTCCGAAGAGGACCAGAGCACCATTTCCTCGGACAGGCGGCTAAAATGCACCATGGCGATGCTGGCCGCCGCGAGAAACTCCATGATGAAATCCCGATCGGCCACCGCATCGATGCTGTTTGCCGAAACAGCTGAAAAACCAAGCAGTTCAGCGGTATAGTGCCGGTCAATGGGATAGGTCGTTCCGGCCAGGGCGGCAGCGCCCAAGGGCATCACATCGATGCGTTTGAGGCTGTCTTCCAGCCGCTGGGCGTCCCGGTGAAACATCTCGTAGTAGGCCATGAAATGATGCGCCAGCAGCACCGGCTGGGCCCGTTGAAGATGGGTGTAGCCCGGCATGCAGACATCGATGTTGGCCTTGGCCACATCCACGATGACCCGTTGCAGTCGAGCCAAATTCCGGATGAGCCGCCGGGTTTCAGCGCGCAGATACATCCGTGCGTCTAAAGCCACCTGATCGTTTCGGCTTCTGGCCGTGTGCAGTTTCTGGGCCACCTTGCCGGCTTCCTGGACCAGCCTGGCCTCGATGTGCATATGAATGTCTTCCAGGTTATCATCGTAACGAAACTGCCCCCGCTCAATCTCCCGTTGAATCCGTCCCAGTCCCAGAATCAGGGAACTGGCGTCTTCATCGGTGATGATGGCCTGTTTGGCCAGCATCCGGCAATGCGCGATGCTTCCCTCGATGTCCTGGGCATATAACCTTCGGTCCACGTCAATAGAAGACGTAAAAGACTCCACGCTGCTATCTGTTTTTTCGCTAAACCTGCCATCCCACGGTTTTTCAGCCATAACCTGCCTATTTTTCAAAAGGTTTATTTTCTCTATTAGTTACTCTTCATTCATCTTTCATCATTCATCTTTCATCAGAATCTCCAGGATGGCCTTGTGCATGTGCATCTTGTTTTCCGACTGATCCCAGACCACACACTGCGGGCCTTCCAGCACCGATTCGCTGATCTCCTCGCCGCGATGCGCCGGCAGACAGTGCATCACGATGGCATCAGGCTTGGCTTTGGCCACCAACGCCTCGTTGACCTGGTAGGGCATAAAGCTTTCCCTGCGCTGGCTGTACTCGCTTTCCTGGCCCATGCTGGCCCAGACATCGGTGTAGATGACGTCGGCACCGGATACGGCCTCTGCGGGGTCGTCCACGATCCGGATGGATTTTTTGCCCCCGGCCAGCGCGACACCAAGCACTTTTTCGCTTGGCCGGTAGCCTTCGGGACAAGCCATCGTCAACTCCAGTCCCAGCACTGAGGCCGCATTGATCCAGGAGTGCGAGACATTGTTGCCGTCTCCGATCCATGCGTATCGAAGCCCCTCGTAGCCTCCCTTGCACTCGATGACCGTCATCAGATCGCTGAGCACCTGGCAGGGATGATACAGATCCGTCAAGGCGTTGATAACGGGAATACCGCAATATCTGCCAAACTCCTCGATCTGGTCCTGGGAATAGGTCCGGATGGCCAATGCGTCCAGATACCGGGACAGGACCCGGGCCGTATCCCGAACCGGTTCGTTTCTCGATATCTGGCTGTCCCGGGTGTTGATAAAAAGCGAGGCGCCTCCCAGTTGGGTCATGGCTGTTTGAAACGAGACCCGGGTCCGGGTGGAAACCTTGTCAAAAACCAGGCCCAGTGTCTTTCCAGCCAGCGCGTTTTCCATCACTCCCTTGGCCAGACGCGATTTCAAATCCAAGGCACGATGGAAGAATCGATCCAGATCAGCCTTTGAAAACTCCAACAGGGTCAACATGTCTTTGTTCACGGCAACCTCCCTATCCAAGCTGAAACCGCAGGTCTCTTTTGGACTCTGGGCAAAATCAGTCCAGCACCTCGTCGAGGGCTTGCACCAGAGCATCGATGGCACCGGCATCCACGATCAGGGGAGGCACCAGGCGCAGGATGTCTTCCTGAACACAGTTGACGAGAACCCCTTTTTCCATGAGCCGGCCAATCACCGGTGCGCCTGGCGTGTCGAGCTTCAAGCCCAGCAGCAGTCCCATGCCGCGGATTTCCTGCACGCATCCGTGACGGCCCTGGAGCCACTGGAGTCGCTGGATATAATAG
>JBJKSK010000144.1:0-2773 GCA_046704125.1 Desulfobacterales bacterium
GATGTCGGCCTGTCCATATAATTATTGCACGCGTCGAGCAAAAGGCCTCGATGCTCCACAAAAAGCCCGGCATCTGTTATCAGCGGGGGCATTGGCCACAGGAAAGGAGCCTTTCATGAAAGAGCCAGAAAACCAGGACCGTCGATTCGTCTGGGTCAAGGATCGCGAGGGCAATGAATTTGTTTGTCCCATCGAGGCGTTAAAAAACCCCGAGGAGCTCAGCGACGCGGAAAAAGCCAGATGTGTGGATGCCATACAGCCAAGGGGGCTGGTCGCCGGCTTCTAATTGCATTTCGCGTTCAAGCGGCGTTGGCTGTTTCGCCGGCTTTTCAGCGCAGCTGCCCGTGCATGCCCGAGGTGCTGCCCCGCCTGCCGCCGCGGCATCTTTTTGAATGCAACCAGCAACAAGCTGGGGACCGCGGTATTGACAGGAAGTGCTGGGTGTGGGAAATTGCATGCAATTGTCTGTCCGCGCCGCTCATGTTGAAAGAAAGAGGTGGTTTCATATGATTAAACCCGTCAAATCGATTCTGTTTGCCACGAACCTGTCGAAAAGCTGCATTCCGGCATTTAACTTTGCCGCGTCGATTGCCACGCGTTACCAGGCGACGCTGGTCATCTTGCATGTCATCGAAAAGATGCCCGATTATGTCGAAAGCCGTCTCAGGGGATTGCTGGGCGAAAAGCAGTGGGCGCAGATTGAATTGTCTCATGAAAAAGACGCCCGGCAGGCGCTTATCGGCAAACGGTCGACCAACCAGATGATCCGCACAGCCCTGGAGCAGTTTTGCTCCGACGCGGGCATCGACGACGCCTCCTGCGGGTACCACTCCCGGGAAATCGTTTTATCCAGCGGCAACCTGGTCGAAGAAATCGTGAAAACCGCCGTCCAATACGACTGCAACCTCGTGGTCATGGGAACCCACCAGGGGGTGTTGCGCGATGATCCCATCGGATCAACGCTCAAATCCGTGCTCAAGCGGGCCAGATTACCCCTGTTGATCGTGCCGGCCGATCCCGCGGAAGGAGCCTCGGCATGAAGGTGCCCGTCGTATCGGTGGTGAGCAAGAAAAGCGGCGGCAAGACCACGTTGCTCGAAAAGCTGATTTCAGAGCTAAAGGCCAGGGGATACCGGGTGGGTACCGTCAAGCACGACACACACGGATTCGACATCGACCACAAGGGAAAAGACACCTGGCGCCATAAACAGGCCGGAGCCGACTCCGTGGCCATTTCCTCACCCTGGAAAGTCTCGTTGATCAAGGATGTCAGCGAGGAAGCCAGCCTGGATCAAATCGTCGAAAAATACTTCACCGATATGGATATCGTCTTAACCGAAGGCTATCAGCGGGCCGGAAAACCCCAAATCGAAGTCTACCGGAGCAGCGCGCACCGCTCTCCACTCCACGTCAAGGATACCCCAAATTCCCTGATTGCCGTGATGTCCGATGTGGCCGTAGACCTTGGCGTTCCCCGGTTTGATCTAAACGATGTCGGCGCCCTGACCGACTTGATCGAAAAGCGTTTTTTATCTCCCCGTCGATGAGGCCTCACCGGCTCCTTTTTCCGGCCACTTGCTCCGAGGCCCGGTGAGCCTTTGGGGTATTGACGTTGAAAAAGGACAACATCCCGGCATCGGCGGTTTTCAGCATTTGTGCGTCGATGGCTTTGAGCTTGATGCGGTCAAAAAAATTATAGATCGTGTAATCGCCGGCCTCCAGCTGGGCCTGGATGTGAGGCAGGCAACGTTTGGAGTAAATCGCGCACAGCGGCTCGAAGTGGTTCTCGTACTGGGGAACGATGACGTCGATGTCAGGCGCGATGGCATCGAGCAGCAATCGGATCATGGCCGGCTTCAAAAACGGAGCGTCACAGGGCACCACCAGGGCGTGATCGGCTCTCGCATGAACTAGACCGGCATGGATTCCTGTGAGAGACGATCGCGCGTCGTAAATATCGGTGACCACCCTGACAGCGCGGTCCCGGTATAGCTCAGGCTGCCGGGTCACCAGCAAAATTTCCGGAAAAAACAAGGTCAGGGTATCGCTTACCCGATCCAGAATCGGTTTTCCGCCCACGGCCAAAAACGCCTTGTTTCGCCCCCCCATCCGGGAGCACAGGCCCCCGGAAAGGATCACGGCGCTGCAAGGGGCCTTTGGTCGAAAATCGTGCAAAACCCTGTCCTTTTTGCCCTACTGCAGCAGTTGAACGGAAACCACCGTTTCGGCGGCAATGCGAGTCAAGCCCTCTGGAATGCTGACCACGGCCTGGGCCTGGGCCATGGAGCGCAGCCGGCTTTCGTCTTTGAGGGAATGAAATACAGGCAGATCCCCCTTTTGCTCCAGCATGCCGAAAATCAGCTGCGTCCAGTCCGCATGCCGGCCCGTGACATCGGCGGCCAGACGCGCCTTGGCCACGGGCAGCCCCGGGCGCCGATGCCCGCTGAGTTTGAGCAGCCCCGGCAGCGCGATCTGCAAAAAACCCATGAGATTGGATGGCGGCCCCCCGGGAAGGATAAACACCGGCTTCTGGTTGAGCAGGCCAAATCCCACGGCTTTTCCCGGACCGATGCGGATCCGGTGAAACACCTGAGTCCAGCCCAGTTGTTCCAGTACCTGAGCCACCATGTCCCGGTCCCCGGTCCAGGCGCCTCCGCTGGTGATGATGGCATCCGTCTGCTCCGCCAGGGTCTTTAGGGTGTCCAGGATTTCCTCGGCCCGGTCCCGGACCATGGCCATCTGCGTTTTCATGCGGTACCGGCGGCACCAGGCCC
>JBJKSK010000145.1:0-2843 GCA_046704125.1 Desulfobacterales bacterium
TGGTTTCCGCGTACCAGGGGGTCTTATTCATGCACGGAAATGATATTGAAGTAACCGGTCATGTTGTGGTACAAAATAAAACTTATCGGATTGAAACCCAGCGGCTCGATTACGTCCGTGCTCGGCAGACATTGACCGCAAACGTCCCGGTGACGGTCACCGGCCCGAAAATAAAACTTACCGCCAACGGCGCGACGGTCTATTTGCCGACCAATCGCGCCCTATTTAAGGGACATGTGGATGCATACCTGGATATCCAACCGTTTTAAACAGCTCATCTTGGTGATGGGCCTATCCGGCGTGCTGGTGGTCATGGTCTCAGCCACTAGCTGGAGCCGGGCGCCGGACAAAACCAAGCCGGCTCCGGCGCAGCCCATTCATGTGGTCTCCGACACCCTGGAAGTCGACAATCAAGCGCACGTAGCCGAGTTTAGCGGAAATGTCACGGCTACCCAGAGCGACACCATAATTACCGCCGATCACCTGAAAATCTATTACGGTCAGAATCAACCCGGTGCGGCCAAGAACCCGGAATCATCCGTCAGTAAAATCGTTGCCCGGGGAAATGTCGTGATCCACTTTGGCAAACAGGTGGCCCAGGCGGATCAGGCTGTTTATACCACCCAGAACCGGATTCTGGTGCTCACCGGTAAAGACGCCTCAATCACCAACGGCAAGGATTCTGTGTCGGGCTCCAAAATCACCCTGTACCGGGCCGAGGATCGCATCAAGGTGGAAAGCAGCAAGGGCAGCAAGGTCAAGGCCGTGGTCTTTTCCAAGCAAAAAGGGATTCAATAAGCGGATATGGCCACCCTTCGCATCGATAAGCTCGTCAAAGTCTACCGTAACCGAAAAGTCGTCGACGAAGTCAGCCTGGCGGTCACCAGCGGAACAGTCATCGGTTTACTGGGGCCAAATGGGGCCGGGAAAACCACCACCTTTTACATGACCGTTGGACTGATTCGACCCGATGGCGGCCAGGTCTTTCTAAATGATGAACAAATCACCGATTACCCGATGTACCAGAGGGCACGGCGCGGAGTTGGCTACCTGCCCCAGGAGACTTCGATCTTTCGCAAGCTCACCGTCCGGCAAAACCTGCTGGCGATTTTAGAGACGTTAGACCTGAAAAAGGATGAACAACACCGGCGCGCCGATCAGCTGCTGGACGAGCTGGGCATCCGGAGCCTGGCGGCGCAGCGGGCCAGCCAGCTGTCCGGGGGAGAACGCCGACGCCTGGAAATATCGCGTGCGCTGGTCACGGATCCGTCCTTCATTTTGCTCGACGAACCCTTTGCCGGCGTGGATCCCCTGGCGGTCATCGACATCAAAAACATCATCACGCATCTCAGAGAACGCCGCATCGGCATCTTGATATCGGATCACAACGTCCGGGAAACCCTGGGGGTCTGTGACACTGCTTATATTCTCAACAATGGGCGCATCATCGAAACCGGAACCCCGCAGGATATCGCGGATAGCCATACGGCGCGGCGCTTTTACCTGGGTGAAGATTTCAGACTATAATTGGGTTGACTGGTAACGCTATGGCCATCGAACTCCGACAACAGCTCAAAATCAGCCAGCAACTGGTCATGACTCCCCAGCTTCAAATGGCGATCAAACTGCTTCAGCTCAACCGCCTGGAGCTGATGGAGACCATCCGGCAGGAACTGATCGAAAATCCCACGCTGGAAGAGATCCAGGAATCCGGCAACGAGGATCGCTTGGTGTCGGAAGAACCCGTGGAGGTGGGGGCGTCCGAGCACGAAATGGCCAAAGAAGTCACCATCGAGGAGCGGCTTACCCCCGACATCGACTGGAGCAGCTATCTTGACGAATACAGCTCCACGGGCCGTTCCCATTTCGAAACCGAAGGAAGGGAGGCCCCGAAATACGAAAGCTTTATCGCCGGCAAACCGTCCCTGTCGGATCACCTGCTGTGGCAGCTGCTCATGGCCCTTCCCAACCCCGAAGAAAAACGCATCGGAGCCATCATCATCGGAAACCTCAACCGGGACGGGTTTCTCGACATGGCTTTCGACGAATTGGCCATGACCTGCGGGGCTCCCGTCGAAACCGTGGAAGCGGTCTTGAAGCGGTTGCAGGAATTTGACCCCATCGGTGTCTGCGCCCGGGATCTCAAGGAATGTCTACTGATCCAGGCCATCCATCTCGGCCTGGAAAACACCTATGTCACCGAAATTATAACGCATCACCTGCAAAACCTGGAAAACCGGAACATCAAAGCCATCTGTAAAGCCCTCAAGGCCAGCCAGGAAGAGGTGATTGCGGCCATCAACGTCATCCGCAGTCTAGAACCTCGGCCCGGGATGCAGTTTAGCGAAGAAGAGCCCCAGTATATCACTCCGGATATCTATGTATACAAATTCGATGATGATTTTGTCATCATGCTCAACGACGACGGCATGCCCAAACTCAAGGTCAACGCCTTTTATAAAACCGCCATCAGCCGCGACAAGGATGTCCCCGACCAGGCCAAAGACTACATCCAGGAGAAGCTGCGCTCGGCCCAATGGCTGATTCGCAGCATTCACCAACGCCAGAAGACGATCTACCGGGTAATGGAGAGTATTTTGAAATTTCAGCGGGATTTCTTTGAAAAAGGCATCGCTTATCTCAAACCCATGGTGTTGCGTGACGTGGCCACGGACATCGGTATGCACGAGTCAACCATCAGTCGCGTGACCACCAACAAATACGCGTTGACTCCTCAGGGGATTTTTGAATTGAAATATTTCTTCAACAGCTCTATTAACCGTTTCCATGGAGAAGCGATCGCCTCGGCCAGTGTGCAAAACAAAATCCGACAGCTCATCGAC
>JBJKSK010000146.1:0-3011 GCA_046704125.1 Desulfobacterales bacterium
GGGAGTCTTGATGATCCCGGCACCCAGGCCGGCAAGCAGCGCGTCTCCCAGGGGCGCTTCCACATCATTTTTGATGATCTTCACCGGTCGACCGGTCACATCGGCGAAAATTTGCGGCCAGACCCAAGACTTGCCGGCGCCCCCGACCAGGGTGACCTCCCGGTCGAGTTCGAGCTCGGTGTCTGCGATGGCTTCCATGTTGTGGCGCAGCGCAAAGGCGACGCCTTCCATGAAGGCTTTGAAAAGATGCGCCTTGGTGTGGTAGAGACTTAAACCGACGATGGTCCCTTTGGCATGACTGTCCCATATCGGACTGCGCTCGCCCATAAAGTAGGGAAGCACCACCAGTCCATCGGCTCCGGCGGGAATCTCCCGGCTCTTGAGCTCCAGAATCTGGTAGGCATTGATGTCCAACATCTTTTCGGCAAGCGTTTCCTTCTCGCCCAGGACGTCTCTGAACCACCGGATGACGGCTCCGGCGGTAATGGCCCCGCCGAAAGTGTAGACCTTATGGAGCGGGTCAAGCACATGGGGCATGCTGATCATGCGCGACGATACGTCGGTTTTCTCGGTTATGAAACCCCAGCACATGGAAGTGCCCACCATGGCCACGTTGTTGCCGTCCCGGAAAGCGCCGGCGCTCAAAGTGGCCACGGCCGCATCGACGCCTCCGGCCATGACCGGGGTTCCGGCGGCAAGGCCGGTCAGTTCGGAGGCTGCGGGGGTGATGGTTCCCACCGGTTCACTTGATGCCACCAGTCTCGACGGCAGGTATTGCCTCGGAATCCCGAGTTCATCGAGCATTTCCTGGGACCAGGTTCTGGTATTGATGTCGAATATCCCGCCGATGTTGCCCGCCGATGAGTAATCGACGGCAATCTCTCCGGTCAGCCGGTGGATGATGTAAGCGTTGGGCGGCAGCAGGAATCGAATTTTGCGCCAGATATCGGGTTTATTGTTCTTTATCCAGAGAATCTTTGTGAAACCGTAATAGGAATCTACCGAATTGCCGGTGATATGGAAAAGCCGCTGGAGATCTACGTTTTTCTTCACCCAGGCAACCTCTTCGGAAGCTCGTCGGTCCATCCAGATGAGACAAGGACCCAGCGGATTGATGGCCTGATCCACGGGGATGCCGGAACCGCCATACAGGCTGCTGACAGCTATGGCTTTTACCTCCTGAGGGCTTATGGGGGCATCGGCTATCACTGTTTTGATCACCGCATAAACGGCTTCCAGCCAGACGTCGGGCCATTGTTCGGCCCAGGCGGGCTTTGGCGTCAAGAGGCCGTAGCCCTGGTAGCCGCTACTGAGGATTTTCCCCTCCCCGTCGATCAGGATCGCCTTGGTTCCCTGCGTTCCGACATCCACCCCGATCATGCATTCCAAAGCTCAAGTCCTTTCTGTGCAAACCGGCAGATGGGGGCCAGTGGCCTCCCTCTGCCGGTTGACCGATGGCCTGCCGCGAGACTTTTGCCCGCGCGGCTTTGGTTCACGGCTTCAAAATGACTTTGATGGAATCCGGTGCCGCCGCCCGCTTCATGGCCGCCTCAAAGTCATTTAAGGCAAAGGTATCGGTTACGATCCCCTTGGAGGTAATCAGGCCCCTCTGAAAAAGGTCTATGGCTGTCGGGTAGGTATACGGGCCCAGATGGGAACCGCGGATGTCGAGCTCTTTTCTATCCCCGATCACGCTCCAGTCCGTGGTGGTTTCCTGGCTAAACACGCTGAACTGGACAAATCGTCCCAGTTTCCGGATCATTTCCAGTCCCTGGGTCACCCCCTGGGGAACGCCCGTGGCTTCGATGTAGACGTCAGCCCCGTATCCCTCGCTCATATCCAAAACCCTTTGCGTGGCGTTCTCCTTGGCCGGATTGATCGTGAGGATGCCGGGATTCAGGGTTTTGGCAAGCTTCAAACGCTGTTCATTGGTGTCAAGCACCACCAGCTGCTTCGGCGTCTTTAGAGCAATCAACTGAACCATGCACAGGCCAAGCGGTCCGGCGCCTGCGAGCACTACAAAATCCTCGAATTCGATGCCGCCCCGCTGCACCGTGTGAATGGCGCAGGCCATCGGTTCGATGAAAGCGGCATCCTCGAAACTGATCGATGGCGGAATCTTGTGGATATGGGAAGTTGGACCCAGCTTCATATATTCGGCCATCCCCCCATCGGCGATCCCCTTTTGCCAGCCGTACATGTTGTGGGGCTGGCACATCCAGTATTGGCCGCTGAGGCAGAAACGACACTTGTTGCAGGGAACGATTTGATCGGCCGTGACTCTGTCGCCTACCTCAAGATCAAATTTTTCCGCCGCTCCGGGCCCAAGGTCTGCCACCTCGCCAAAGAATTCATGGCCCGGGATAAACGGCGGTTTGACCCATTGCACGTGATGCTGGCTTCCCCAAAACATCGGAGCACCGTGGTAGCAGTGCATATCGCTTCCGCAGATGCCGCAGCCCAACACTTTGAGGATCACCTCTTGATTCCCGGCGCGGGGACGATCCCTTACTTCGAGCCGGTAGTCTCCGGGCCCGTAAGCCACCACGGCCGTCATTCGGTTTGGTAAATTGGACATAAGATTGCTCCTTGAAGTTTGTTTCTGGTTCAACCACGTGTCATGTTCGCCGCGGTGCCCAAGATGGATGAGAGTGCCCCTTCTTGTTGGCGAAAAATGACATTTTGTCTGAAAAATTTGCCGGTGACCAGCCTCGACCCGATTCGTCCCGTTCCTTCACCCCGCAGGGAAGCGCACATGCTCTTCATGGGCGATCTGGCCGTGAAACAGGGCATTGGTCGAGACGGCATCGAAAATATGCAGATGCTCTTTGGGCAGCTGCACCTTGGTGCGCGTGCCGGCGGCAAAGGGGACGATGTCAGCTGACACTGCGATAAGCGTGCGGCCGCCGGCAGAAAGCGCCAGATGGCTCTGGTCCCCCAGCCACTGATTGGACTGCACCTGGACATCGATCACCTGACTCGGATCCTGCGGCGTGCCGGAGTCGTGGCTT
>JBJKSK010000147.1:0-5521 GCA_046704125.1 Desulfobacterales bacterium
CTCCAGGTCCGCAAGGTGTGCATCAAGTGAGGGGGGCGGGAGTCGTGAAAGTCACTTCTCAGTTTTCCATTTTTTTGAACTTTTCAAGCTGCTCCATGTAGTACTGGCGGTTGGATTTGGCGGCCGCCAGGGCACGGGCTTCCACGGCCGCGGCCTCATGAATCCGACCGTTGACAAAGTAGCTCTCGGCCAGGGTGTCCAGCACATGCGGCAGCGGTGACAATTTTGCCGCCATCCGGGCTAATACGAGAGCCCGGGCGGGATTTCGCAGGGAGGCTTCCTGGCAGGTGGCATACAGCCAGGCCAGGTTGTTGAGCACCTGGGCCTGGTTGGGATCCAGAGAGATGGCCGTCTCGTAGGCCCGAACGGTTTCGGTGAACTTTCCTTCACTGTAGTACAGATCGCCCAGGACGCTGTAGAGATTGGCACTTCTTGGAAAACGGCCCAGTTCCCGGGTAACGACGGTTTCCAGGAAATGCTGGCTGATTTTCTTTCCCCCTTCCCCGTAATTGAGCTGGTAGCCGATTCCGGCCACGGCCAGCATCCCGATCAGGTAGACCACAATGCTTTTCCGCACTTTTTTATGATGCTTGGCGATCCAGGCGCGATCGCCCTCGCAGCGCATCAGGTAGCCGATGCGCTGGGTGATGCTGAAGTGATGCCAATTGGGCCGGTCCGGGGACTGGCCGCTGGTGATAGCGATTTTTCTCAGGGTGGAAACCAGGGGCATGGCGCTGTCAAACAGCTCATAGACGTACAGATCGGCCTGCCGCTCGAAGTTTCTCATGAAATATCCGAAAATGTACCGGAAATAGACCATAAAAAAAAAAGATGATCCCCAGGCTGAAGACCACCGAGGTCACCGTGGTCTGCTTCAGGCCGGTTTGGCTGACAAGCAGATAAAGCGGTTTGAAATAGAGAATGGCATAAATGATCAGGTCAAAAAGCGCATAAGAAACCAGCAGGTATCCCACGAAGAAAAAGAGGTAAAAAATCAGGTGTTTCTTTTTCACGTGCCCGATCTCGTGGGCAATCACCGCCTCGATCTCGCCCGGGGTGAGCAGCCCCAGCAAGGCATCGGTGACCAGAATATAACGAAAGCGGCGCACCAGGCCCATGACGGCGGCAGTCAGCATCCGGCCCCCGAAAATGGGCCAATACAGGATATTTTGAAAGGTCATGCCCGCCTTCTGGCACAGCGCCTCGATGCGGGCCCGGTCCAGTCCCGGCTCCAGAGGGTGGCATCGCCACAGCCACTGGATCAGGGCCGGACCGACGACTACCACCAGCAGCAGAAAAAATATAAAAAAGCTCAACTCTCCGGCCGTGGTGGCCAAAAAAGCCTTGGGAGCGGCAAAGGGAAGCGCCTGGATCAGATCCGACACCCCGGAGAGCACTATCCAGGGCAGCAGTATCGGCACGGAAAAGGCGATCTGGGAGCCGATATAGGACTTGCGGGTCATCTGTCCCTGGTACAGGCGCCGGTAGGCATCATAGGCAAACCCCCAGACGATGGCCAGATACCCGGCAAACAGGCCGATAAAAAGAAGCGCCAGAAGCGTCGGTGCCACCCTGAACACGGCGCGATCGGCGAAAAAACTCGCCAGGTTCAGCCCGTAGATGTCCACGGCAAACAGCCCGACGGCCATGACGCACTGGCGGGTCAGTGTCCTGTTGAACCGGGCGTCTTCCTTCAAAAAGCGTTCTGGTTCCGTGCGGGTGCCGATAGCCCGGAATTGCCACCAGGTGATCCAGGCAAACAGACCGATTAGCGCCATAAACAGCGCCGCGGTCTCCAGGGGCGGGAAATTAGTGCCTTCGCCGGGCTGAAACGTCGAGTAAATCAGCAGGACAACGATGAAGTAAAGAAAATTTCCAAACACGACAGGCTTTCTATGGGGAGCCGGGTATGAGCCGGGGGCTAATCCCGGAAGTATCTCTGTTTTTCACTGTAAATGCAGCCACAATAGGACTGGCGGTACATACCAAGGCGCTTGGAGGTCTCGATTCCCGTCTTCCACCCTTGGCGGAAATCGCGGTAATAAAAGGGAACCCCCACCGATTGGCCCACGGCCTCGCCCACGCTTTTCACCAGTTCGTGGTTTTGAAGCTTGCTGTAAAGCAACGTGGTAGAAAAGGCGTCGAATTTGCCGCGGCGCGCCATCAGCGCCGTGGTTTTGAGCCGATCATAGTAGCAGTGCCGGCATCGCTCGGCCTCCCGGAAGACCACGGCCTGTAAAAACCTCTCCAGCTCGTAGCCGGGTTGCACCAGAAGCTTTAGACCGATGCTTTCCGCATAGCGGGTCAACGTCTCCTGGCGGCGCAGACACTCGGTGTAGGGGTGGATGTTATGCCGATAAAAAAAACCCATCACGGTCATCTTCTCGTCGCGAAGCAGCTGTACCGGATAGATGCTGCATGGCCCGCAACAGGTGTGAAGCAACAATTTCATGATCGCCTGCCAAAAATCGCCGTGCCGATGCGCACCAGGGTGGCCCCCTCTTCCACGGCCACCTCGAAATCCCCGGTCATGCCCATGGAAAGCTCCTTCATGGAAATCCCGGGAATATGCCTGTTTTCAAGTTGCTGCGCGATCTGACGCAATTGGGCAAAAAAAGGGCGGACCCGCTCGGGCTGGTCGAAAAAGGGAGGCATGGTCATCAGGCCCTGCACCGACACGTTTGGCAGCAAGGCGATGGCCGTCACCAGCGGATCGAGACCATCAGGGGATACGCCAAACTTGGAAACCTCACCGGCCACGTTGACTTGAATCAGCACGGATTGCACCTTGCCCAGCTTGGCCGCCTGCCGATCGAGCTCTTGCGCCAGCTTGAGCGAATCCACCGAATGGATCAAGTCAAAAAGCCCCACGGCATATTTGGCCTTGTTGGCCTGCAGGTGCCCGATAAAATGCCACGAGACCGCAACCCCTTCCATCACACGATGGTTTTCGCGGGCTTGCTGGAAATAGTTTTCCCCCACGGTCCGGACTCCGGCGTGAACCGCCTGCTCAACGCGGGTGGCATCTACGGTCTTGGTCACGGCCACCAGACGGATGGTCTCCGGACGGCGCCCGCAGCGGCGAGCGGCCTGGATGATCCGCTGCCTGACCGCTTCGATTCGTTGCTTCACAAGATATTACCCCTTTGTAGGTCCCTGTTGACGCCGATGACCCCCTCGCCGAGCAAAAACTCGATGACCTCGCACACGGGAAGCCCGACCACGTTGGTGTAAGATCCGTTGATACGCTTGACCAGAAAGGTGCCGATGCCCTGGATGGCGTAAGCGCCGGCCTTATCGAAGGGCTCGCCGGTTTCCACGTACCAGCTTATCTCGGCCTCTGAAAGCTCTTTGAAGCAGACCTCGGTGGCCACCGTCTCGGAAAACAAACGTTTGCGGCTTTCACAGCAAATACAGTACCCGGTAAGCACATGGTGGGTCTGGCCGCCGAGGCGGCGAAGCATCTGCCTGGCCTCGTCCCCGGATTCGGGTTTTCCCAGGATGCTTTCTCCGATGACCACCACCGTGTCGGCCCCGATCACCCAGGCTTGCGGGTGCCGGCTGGCGATGTCGGTCGCCTTGGCCTGGGCCAGGCGCCTCACATAGTCCTCCGGGGGGCCTATGGGAATTGCGGATTCATCCAGGCCGCTGGCGACGACGGAAAAGCGCAGCCCCGCTTTTTCCAGCAGATATTTTCGCCTGGGGGACTGGGAGGCCAGTATCAGGGACGGTATATCACTTGAAATTTTCATTGAATCTCGATACCAGAACCACGGGGCTTTGACAAGGACCAAGCCCGTGTCGGATGCGGCTGGAAACCCGGGTAAGGTGTGCCGCGCCACAGCTAAAAAGGCCTAAATCGTAGACTCGACTCCCTAACTTCCGGCTCCTGGCAGAAGCACACCGGATTTTTCTATTGGACTAAAGGGGAAGGCAGATGCCCACGCAGCGTATCTGGATCATTGGCGGCGGACGATTCGGCCTCAAGGCGGCCACCGATTTAGCTCGGCTGCAGCCCCGGATTCGCCTGACCCTGATCGACCCAAACCCGGAAACCGCCCGGCACCTGCCCGCGGAATCTATCGCCTATGTTTGCCAGGACGGCGTCGATTATCTGGCCCGGCGGCTTGAACCGGAAAGCGCCGCGTGGATCGTTCCGGCAGCCCCGGTTCACGTGGCCTTTCTCTGGGTGGTAAAGCACCTGCCCGCCCACATTGATGCCAAGCCCATCCCCGTGCCCGATGCCGTCGCCGCCCTGGTCCCAAATCCCATGCGGGGCGCCACAGGAGAACTTTATATCAGCAACGCCGATTTTCTCTGCCCGGATAATTGCCCTGAACCGGCCAACCGGTGCAGTCACACCGGAAAACCACGGCCCCGCGCCCTTTTCCGGTTTCTGGCTCAGATTTCCTTTCCGCCATTTCACTCCATTGTCGTGCGAAGCCGCCAGCTTTGCCCCGGGGTGGGCGGATATTCCCCGCAGGATCTGTTTGACGCCTTAAGACAGGTGCAAACCCTCGGCGGTTCCCTGCTTTTTTCCACGGCCTGCCGGTGCCACGGCGTCATGAACGCCATGGAGATACGCGGAACGTAATAAATTGCCGGGTTTGAAACCACATCTTTCACCAATCCTTGACAAGACGGCCCATTGCAGATACAAAAACACGGTCTTCGACCCAATGCCTGGGTGGCGGAACTGGTAGACGCAAGGGACTTAAAATCCCTCGGTCCTTAGTGGCTGTACGGGTTCAATTCCCGTCCCGGGCACCAGTAATTTCAATATGTTAAAGGCTTTTTCTCTGAATTTTGAGAAAAAGCCTTTTTCAATTCTACGCGGTTTTTACATCGCCTTTACATCGCTTTACGCTGATGAAAGCGTGTCGACGGTCAAAAAATAGAACAAAAAGGGCTGCTCCACTCACAGGAAACAGCTCTTTTGTCTTGCATCCCGGAATCCGAGTGTCAAATTGTCAATTTATCCGCCGACCAACCATAGGCTTCGGTATAGTTCTTGGGGGGTTCCATAGCCCTCGAAATACATAATCCCAAGTCTGGTCTGGGCATCTTTATTCCCCTGATCCCCAGGTGGACGGTGGGTAGGAGGTCCACCTGCCTGTCGATATCATCATAAACTTTTCACTCTTTGCGAAAAATCAAAGAGGCCATTCGTTGCCATTCCAGTCGGCGTATACATTAAAGCCAATAAAAATAAAGAAGGCAGAGCCAAATCAATGACCCTGCCTTTCTGTTCCTGAGGTAATTTGACGGGTTAGGCTTTCATTCTTTTCCTGGCGAGTCCTGCAAGGCACAGTAATCCAAAGCCGAGCAAAAGCATTGTGGAGGGTTCGGGTACGACATTCAATTTTGAATTGTCAATAGCCAGCCCATTAGCGACATTCGTGAAGGTTATCCATCCGTAATTGTTACCTCCAACACCGGAGATCGGGTCAACGCCTCCGATCGTCTGGGAAAAAACTGTGCCTGTTGAACCTGAACCCACCACGCTCAAATCAACATTTAG
>JBJKSK010000148.1:0-5006 GCA_046704125.1 Desulfobacterales bacterium
TGAAGTCGCCACCCCCGTGAAACCAGTGGAAGCCGTAGAGATGGGGGGCCAAAAGCCAGACGCGGGTGTTGATGCGACCGAATACGACCTTGAGGAGCGCCTTGGCGCTAAAGCCGAGCGAAACCGACAGACCCACCCGCATGGTCAGTGAAGTCCAGGGTTCCGGGCCTCCCGAGCGCCTGAGCACGAGGTGGGTGGACCAGCTGACCAGGACGACCGCGACGGTGAAGGGGAGCAGGAAGTCGGGCAGGTGGGAAACGCTCTGGGACAGCGACGGGGCCCTGGAAAGGAGGCGGCCTACCAGGGCACTCAATTTCAAATCCAAGCCCAGGAACCCCGCCCCGCACAGGACAGTCGTAATACCCAGCCCGACCAGCAGTCTGAGCAAGACGCGGCGGGCGGTCTCGTCTTTTTTCGGCCATTGGCTCAGGCTTTTCTCCACTCGGCTTGCCTCGCATTAAAACATCATAACGTAATAGGGTTGCCGGATCATAAGTGGAGTGTCGCCTGAAGGCCAGGAAAATTGATGCCGATCGCCGCGCCGCCCGGCGCCGTGTCTTGGTCGGACCATGCGTGCGGCATCGGCAGGCAGCCAAAAAACAGAGGGATCCCGGTTACAACCGGAATCCCTCTTGGGTATGGAAGCACCAGTTCAACTCATGGAGCTGTTTCCGATGACTCCTGTAGGAGATCCGCAAGCAGTTTCTTTTCAGAAACCCTCTGGTTCTCTCCTTCCAACAATCCCTTACAGACCGCTTACCGGTTTAATCGGCTCTTCGTGCAGTTCTTGCACCAGGTGCTCTTCTTGCTTTTTACCGTTTTGCAGGGCCGCTTCCATGTCCGGAGTGCAGAAAGCCGAA
This sequence comes from Desulfobacterales bacterium, assembly GCA_046704125.1. Lineage (GTDB taxonomy): Bacteria > Desulfobacterota > Desulfobacteria > Desulfobacterales > JBJKSK01 > JBJKSK01. The sequence goes on from JBJKSK010000148.1 coordinate 861, forward strand.
GCGCGGCCCCACATGAAAAAGTGGATGGCGCCAATCACGACCACCAGCAGATCGTAGGGATATTTGATCAGGTTATGGCCGCCAAACTGCTTCGAACCGGCGTAGGAGACGGCCAGCAGAAAAAACATGTAAAACACCAGCCAGATGCCGGCCTTGATGTACTTGCCGATATCCTTGCGAAGTTCCTCTTGCGTGATGACAAAATACGCGTAAAGAACCAGGCTGCACAGGTCGACCACCACGACCACCCAATCGGTGGCCCAACCGTTCCAGTAAATGAGCAGCGTCCCGACGATAAAGGCGATGACGGCTATCGCCGGCAGTCCTTTAAGGGTCAGGGGCCGGTGCATATCGGCCGCCGTGGTGCGAAACGCCACGGCCGAGATCGGCCCGATCATATAGGTGAACACCACCGCGCCGGAGACGACGCCGACCAGCTGGTTCCAGGTCGGAAACGGAGCGGTCCAAATGAAAGCCAAGATCAGAGCCAGCCAAAGAGCCGGCCGGGGCACACCCGACTTTTCGTCTATCCCTCTGAAGACCTTCCACCAGAATCCATTGTTGGACTGAGCCAAAATGACCCGGGAAGTTGAAGCGAAATAGATGTTACCGGTACCGGCCGGCGAAAGCAGCGCATCGGCAAAGAGAATGGTTGCCAGCCAGGTGAAGCCCAACAGCAAAGCGACATCGGCAAAAGGAGCCTTGAACCCGATGTGTCCCCAGCCTCCGAAACTGCTCAATTTAGCCGAAGTGAGGCCCCCGACAAAGCAGGTCTGCAGCAGGGCATAGAGGATGATGCCGATCACCACGGCAAAGATGATGGCCAGCGGCACATTACGCCCGGGGTTTTTGGCTTCACCGGCCATGTCCACCGCCTGTCTGAAGCCAAGGTAGGCAAACACGATACCACCGGAAGAAACCGCCGTGAATACGCCGGGGAGACCAAAGGGCGCGAAGCTGCCGCCAAAGTGCAGATTAGACGGATGAAATCTGGTCAAAAGGACGATTACGGTTAGCGCGGGAGCGATGAATTTCAGGATCGTGACAACGGTGTTGACCTTGGCGAAAATTCGAACACTAAAGTAGTTCAGCAGGAAAAACAAGATGATGAAAACGATGGTGACCAACCAGCCGATCAGGGTCATGGCGTGGTGTTCATACAACACTGGGATATAGGCGCTCATGTACTGGACCACCGCTTCGGCCTCGATGGAAATTACCGTGGAATAGGCCACGATGCAGGCAAAGCCCATGATGTATCCCACAAAACTGCCATGCGAGTACTGAGGATAGCGTACGAGCCCGCCCGCTTCGGGAAGCATGGCGCCCATTTCCGCATAAACCAGCGCAATGAAAATGATCGCAATACCCCCGACAACCCACGAGAGTATGGCGGCGGGCCCGGCCAGGTTGGCTGCTTTCTGCGAGGCGAAAAGCCAGCCTGAGCCGATGATTGCGCCTAACCCTAACATTGTCATGTCGAGCAGGCTTAATTCGCGTTTAAGTCCTTTTCCCATGTTTGCGTACCTTTCTTTGGTTAAGGGTTTGCGGAATGGTTGGCAACCGATCCCGCTTAGGTATCGGAAAAACTCGCCAGCATCCGGCAAGCCTTTCACCTTGCCCCGATGCCGGCCGTCGATAAGCTTGACACCTTCCTTCCACGTCCCTCAGCCCGCCATCCCTCCCGGGGGGATTGACGCAAGCGCCATCTCCGGCCGGGTATCCGTTGCCATAAAATCCTTGGCATGGAATCGGCAGCGGCAACGACCGCCTTCGGTGTTCGTTGATGCCACGCCGTGGATGCACCTCGGAAAATTTTTTTTCAAACGCTAATTTCTTGTCAACACAAACGCCATGATTTTATTGCGACGATGTTCCTTTGCGCCAAATATTATTTTTTTTCAACAATTTTTTTTCTAACTGCCGTTTAATTTCCGTGTACAATGCAACTTTTCAACCATCTGGACCGTGAAAAGGATTATCCGGTTTCCCCCAAAACCGATTCAAACTAAAATCCTTACAGCAATAGATACCCTCAACGTCTGTGAGATTGATAAGAGACGTGGTTCCTTTCCGCAAGCAACCTGTTGGATCAGCGTATCTATAGTGTGTTTTCGCGTCGGCAGCAGAAGCTTGAGCCGCGCTCTCAAACTGTGACACCGTAATAGACGGTGCTTTTTCCCCCCATCCTGGTTTTCAGGTGCCAGAGGAAAAAAATGAGACAACATGCAAGTCAATATAGGGTGATGCTATCCGGGAAACTTTCGCACCTCGTATTGATCCGTGCCCAATTCGGATTATTACCCCTATCTGGAGACCTACATCCGAAGAGCCTGGATCGCCGCGGACGTCAAGGGCTATCTGTCCCGCACGACCCGAGGGCGCAATCGGGAAAACAAATTTCAGCCCATTAGCGTACCCCTTTCGAGCATCGTGTCCATTTTTCCATTTGACAAACCTGTCGTAATTCGTTATATTCCAATTTAACAATATAGAGTCGCCATGAAAGAGTTCACCAAAGTTATGAAAGCCCTGTCCGATCCAAATCGGGTCAAGATGGTCAAACTGCTCCAAAGACGGGTGTTGTGCGTGCGTGAAATTCAAGAGCCTCTGGGCCTGGCCCAGTCAACGGTCAGCAAACACTTAAAAATACTGGAGGAGGCCGGTTTGATTACCTATTCGAAAAAAGAATGGTGGGTCAACTACCGTTCCGCCGATGGGAACAGGAATCCTTACTTGGCCAGTCTGCTGGGAAATCTGCGGCATTGGCTTGAAGAGGATCCCGATGTGGAGGCGATAATTGCCCGGCTGTCTGAAATTCGCCGTGAAATTGGTTGTGCCGGCTAAATTTTTTTGGCCTTATTATATCGTCATATGACGAAACTAGAATAATGTGGTGGACAATCAATTACCACCTGGACCTGAATTCTTCAGGTCGCTGCTGAATTAAAGTGTCAAGTCTGATCGGGATGCATCGCGCTCCCCTGATACGGAGGTTTTCCCATGAATCATGCCCAAGATAAGGCCTGTTGCAGCAGTACAAGCCAGGCTACGGCCACCGCCATCGATTCGTTGAACCAACAGGGGCGTTTGCCCCTTATCAAGCCTGTCGCCGGTGTTGCGGCGCTGATCGTTGCCTGGTGGGTGATCTACAGTAATCTGGAGCCTTTTGCCGGGCTTTCCACCCGCATGCTGTCTCGCTGGATCGGTTTTTCGGCAAACGGACACCTGGGCAGTGCGGTGAGTTTTTTCGTGTTCGAAACCCCAAAAGTGCTGATGCTGCTCACCCTGGTCGTATTCGGAGTCGGTATTGTGCGTTCATTTTTCACCCCCGAGCGCACACGAGCCATTTTGGCCGACAAACGTGTATCGGTTGGCAATGTGCTGGCGGCCATGCTGGGCATTGTCACGCCATTTTGCTCATGTTCGGCTGTGCCGCTTTTTCTGGGCTTCGTCACCACGGGCGTACCGCTTGGCGTGACCTTTTCGTTTCTCATCTCGGCCCCCATGGTCAACGAGATCGCCGTGGTGCTGCTCTATGGGCTTTTCGGCTGGAAGATAGCGGCAATCTACATGGGCACCGGGCTGGTCATCGCCATGATTGCCGGCTGGGTGATCGGGCGGCTAAAGATGGAACGTCATCTCGAAGAGTGGGTTTACCAGATTCAGTCCGGCCATATCGCGGTCGACGACGGCCCCAAGGATTGGGCGGAACGCATTCGTTACGGATTTGAGGCTGTGCGGGATATTGTCGGCAAGGTCTGGGTTTATGTCGTTTTGGGCATTGCCGTCGGAGCCGGCATCCACGGTTATGTTCCCGAAGGGCTGATGGCCTCATTCATGGGAAAGTCGGCTTGGTGGTCGGTGCCTGTATCGGTACTGGTCGGCATTCCCATGTATTCCAATGCGGCGGGCATCATCCCCATTGTCCAGGCCCTGTTGGAAAAAGGCGCGGCCCTGGGCACCGTGCTGGCCTTCATGATGTCGGTGATCGCCCTGTCGCTGCCTGAAATGGTGATCCTGCGCAAGGTGCTCAAGCTGCGCTTGATTGCGACCTTTATCGGCGTGGTCGGCGCAGGCATCCTGCTGGTGGGTTATATTTTCAACTTTTTGATGTAGGAGCCGGCCAATGAAGCGATATATTCT
>JBJKSK010000149.1:0-3328 GCA_046704125.1 Desulfobacterales bacterium
GCGCTATGTCCACATGCTTTCCGGGGGCCAGCAGCTGCGGGTGGTGATTGCCATGGCGATGCTCAACTACCCTGCGATGCTGATCATGGACGAGCCGACAACAGCCTTGGATGTAACCGTGGAAGCCGCCGTGCTGGATCTGGTCGAGGAACTCAAGGCTGAATTTGACACCGGCATCATTTTTATCACCCATAACCTCGGGGTAGTGGCTAGAGTCAGCGACCGGCTCTGCGTCATGTACGCCGGCGAGATGGTTGAAAAAGGTCCCATCGGGGACATTTTCAGCAGCCCCGCGCACCCTTATACCCGCGCCTTGCTGTGCTGCGTGCCACGGTTGACCGACGATCTGTCCTATACCCAGCTGTGGTCCATTCGGGGCCGGGTGCCGGCGCCGGCCGATCGTTCCAGCACCAACTGCATTTTTGCGCCCCGCTGCGACTATGCCAAGCAGCGCTGCTTGCTGGAGCATCCCCAGTTCACCGATATTTCCGATGAGCACCAGGCCCGCTGCTTTTACACTGCCGAAGCCTTGAAGGTGCCTCTTTTCGAGTATAGCCGGGGAAAGCGCAAGCAGCCCGACGCCGTCCAGGAATTGAAAACCCAGATAGACGCCGACACCTTGGCCAGGCTGGGTGAGGTTAAAATCTACTACGAACAAAAATCGCGGTCCCTGAAAAGCCTGTTCGGGCTGGGCACACGCCGGTATGTCAAGGCGGTGGAAAAAGTGTCGTTTTCCATCCAGAAAGGCCACACGCTGGGCATTGTCGGAGAATCGGGATGCGGCAAGTCCACACTGGTAAAGGGCATTATCGGCCTGGAAGATCTTACCGCCGGAAAGATTGAACTACTGGGAATCGATATCTCCACCCCGGTGTCCACCCGGGACCTGGATCTGATTCGTCAGCTTCAAATGGTCTTTCAAAACCCGGATTCGACACTCAATCCCTCTTTTAGCGTCGGTCACCAGATCGCACGTCCGCTCCGGCGCTTCAAAACCGTTGCCAGAAACCAGATTCGAAGGGAGGTGGAGCGGTTGCTTCAGGCCGTGAAACTCGGCCGCTCCTATTACGACCGGCTGCCTCGGCAGCTAAGCGGCGGAGAAAAGCAGCGGGTCGGCATTGCCAGGGCGCTGGCCTGCCGACCGGCCATGCTGATCTGTGATGAGCCGGTGTCAGCCCTGGATGTTTCGGTGCAGGCGGCGGTGCTAAACCTGCTGAACGATCTCAAGGAAACGTTTGACTCGACGATGATTTTTATCGCTCACGATCTGAGCGTGGTGCGCTTTATCTCCGATCGGATCGCGGTGATGTACCTGGGCCAGGTGGTCGAATATGGGCCGGTGGACCGGATCTATCTGCCCCCCTACCACCCTTATACCGAAGCCCTTCTGTCGGCGGTGCCCGTGCCCGATCCCAAAGCCAAGCGCCAGGCCATCCGGCTTTCGGGGGATGTACCCAGTGCGTTGAATCCGCCGGCCGGGTGCCGGTTTCACACCCGATGCCCCCGGCGCCGCATGCTGCCGGCCGATGGCCGTATTTGTGAACTCGAAGCACCGCCCTGGAGGGACACGGGAAGCAAGGGGCACCGGATTTTTTGCCACCTGCCTCTGGAGGTGCTAAACCAGGTGGCTCCCGTGGTCAACGTTGCCTGACGGCGGGGATTTGACTTTCATGATCCGGAAAGGCCATTTTGAAAATCACATCCATCGAGGTTAAGCACTACCTGCTGCCGCTCGCTCCGCCCTTTAAGCCGGCCTGGGATCCCGCGGCGCGGACCCAGTTTACCGCCACCTTGGTCTTTGTCCATACAAACGAGGGGCTGACCGGCATCGGCTCCGGGGATCTGATGCTGGGTTTTAAAGGTCACGAGCATCTGTTTATAGGCCAGGACCCCTTTGCCATGGCGCGCCATTCCCAGGTGCTGGCCAACCTCGATTTCCACTACGGCCGATGCTGGCCCCTGGATCTGGCGCTGTGGGATCTGCTGGGAAAGGCCGCCGGCCAGCCCGTGTACAAATTGCTAGGCGGCGGCAGCGATCGAATTCCGGCCTATGCCTCCACGGCTGAAATCGTGTCGCCCCAGGAGCGGGTGGAACGGACCCACGCCTTGGTGGAAAAGGGATTCAAGGCCATGAAGATCCGGTTTCATCACCCGGAGCCGGACAAAGACATCCAGGTGGTTGAGGCGGTGCGCCGGTCCATCGGAGATGACCTGGTGCTTATGGTCGATGCAAACCAGGGCTGGAGAATGCCCTGGGATGTTGGCGCCACATGGGATTTCAAGACCGCTCTGCGGGTGAGTCGCCAACTGGAAGAATTCGGCGTTTATTGGCTGGAAGAGCCTCTGGACTGCACCGACGTTACCGGAATGGCGCAACTGAGACGCCAGAGCCGCGTGCGGATCGCCGGCGGGGAAATGAACCGCACCGATGCCGAGTTTCGAGAATTGATCCGCCAAGGCGCGCTGGACATCTACCAGCCCGATGCGGCCCTTTGCGGAGGGATCACCCGGGTCAAGAGGATCGCCGAGCTGGCCCAGGCCAATGGGGCCTGCTTCAGCCCGCACACCTGGACCAACGGGATCGGACTTTTGGCCAACCTGCACCTGGCCTGCGGCATTGGACTGACTCCCTATATCGAATTTCCCTATGATCCACCGGTCTGGACCGGTGAGCGGCGGGATTTCATCCTGGCAAACCCTGTCCGGATTGACCCGGATGGCTATCTGGTCATCTTGCCAACCCCGGGCCTTGGCATCGAGCTGGATGCCCAGGCTCTCAAGCGTTACGAAATCCAATAGGCTGTGGCAAGCGGCTAAAACAATGGGGTATCAACAGAAAGGAGCTCACATGAGTACATCAGAAAAGATCCACCCGGCGATTGCAGAACTCCAAGACGATTTGAACAAAGGCAAAATGAGCCGACGCGAATTCATGCGCTATTCCGTGCTGTTGGGCGTTTCGGTCACCACGGCGGCACAACTGGCGGGCATGGTGCTCCCCAAGACTGTCCGTGCCGCTGAAACGATCAAGCGCGGCGGCAAGATGAAAATTTCCGCCCCCGTGCAGAAACTGACCCATCCGGCCCAGATCAGCTGGATCAGCCCCAGCAACCAACTGCGTCAGGTATTGGAATATCTGACGCTAACCGACGCGCACAACATCACCCATCCCTATCTGCTGAAAAACTGGGAGGCCAGCCCCGATCTCAAGACCTGGACCCTGAACCTGAGAAAGGGCATCAAGTTTAACAACGGCGACGAGTTTACCGCTGACGACGTGGTCTTTACCATGGGCCAATGGTTGGATCCTGGGATCCAACCATTGGCC
>JBJKSK010000150.1:0-3645 GCA_046704125.1 Desulfobacterales bacterium
ATGAACGGGTTTCCCTATGGCACTTTTCATCATGCCCCGGCCAAGCCATCGGTCTATCTGCCGGCACTATAGGGCCTGCATCCGGTCGGCCGTGAGAAATCATGCAAGCGTACCCAAAAAAAATTGACCCTCTCCAGTTCAGGCCTTTCCGGTTTAGCCCGCTGCCGGAACCGGTTTCGGCAGCCGGATGCACTGGACCGCGGCGAGCGAAATAACACTCATGGCAGATCCTCCAAGAAAGACCCACCGATAATCGATCAGCCAGATGGCGCCGCCAAGGGCCGGCAGCACCACGGCGGCAATGTGGTTGATGGTAAAGCCCATGGCCATGCTCGGGGCGATTTCTTTGGGATCACCCACTTTCTGGAAGTAGGTGCGGATGGCGATGGCAAAATTAAAAAGGATCTGGTCCAACACGTAGACGGCCGCGGCCACCAGCCGTGAATCGGTGAAGGCGTAGGTCATGAAAATGGCGATCAGGCTGGAGTATTCCAGGGAGAGCACCTTGCGCTCTCCGAAATGGATGATTCCCGTGCCGATTCGCGGGGTGACGAAGTAGTTGATAATGTTGTTCACCACGAACAGCAGCGTGATATCACCGACGCTGTAGTGAAATTTTTCTACCATCAAAAACACGGCGAAGGTAGAGAAAACCTGGCGCCTTGCCCCGGCCATAAACGTCAGGAAGTAAAATAGCCAGTACTTCCTGCGAAAGATCATCTTTTTGTGCTGGATCACGGTGTCGGTATGCGTCGGATTCTGGGAGAACCCCCACAAGGCGACGAGCACGATCAACCCGCCGATGGACAGATAGGTGCTTACATAGCCGAACCAGCGGTGCAAGCCCCAGATCGCCAAGCCGATGCCGACATTGGACGCCGCCGCGTAGGACCGCTGCTTTCCAAACACCCATGGCGCCGTATCCCGATCGAAATATTGCAGGGTGAGGGACTGGTTGGTGGTTTCGTAGTAATGGAAGCCGAAGCTCATGAGCACGGTGGTCAGGGTCAGTCCGAGGTAGGAGGGGAAAAATCCGGTGATGGCCACCCCCAGCCCGAGAAGCAGCACGGACAGCGACGATAGCCGATGTTCGGCCACGATCCAGATTAAAAACACCACCAGCAGAGTGAGAAATCCGGGCACCTCGCGAAGTGATTGAATGATGCCCACTTGCTGCCCGTTGAGCCGCGCGACGTCCACGGCGAAGTTGTTAAACAGCGTGCGCCAGGTCTGCAAGCCGACAGTGGATGCCACGGTCAACACGATGAGGTAGCGGTACATGGCCGTTCGGGTGGCATGTTCCATGCCGGGAGATCCTTTCTTTGCCGGGAAGTTTCGCGGGCTGTGGTCGATGCCCGCTTCGGTCGTCGCAACCGTCACTTTTATCCCGAATCCCACCTTAAAAACAAGTGGCTGGATCATTGGGCGCGCGGATTAGACTTGTGCGCACGCCATGTTCCGGACGCAGCATCCGTGCTGCCGGTGACATCAAGCGCTGCCTTCCGCGTTGGTAGCTTGTGTTTCATTGTTGGAAGGGGTATAGATGCCGTCTATTGAGGCATCCGTGCCGCCAAGATAATATGAAAAACTGGCGAGGCCCTGCCGGTTCACTGAAAAATATACTGAAAACCTTATCGTCTTCTGATACCATACGCGAACCTCAATTCGAAGCGTATCGGCTTAGGCTGGTAGGCTATAGGTGTTCTCGGGGAATTCCGCGAGTTGTGCAGGTTGCCCGGCAAGGCTTAGCATACGATCTTTTCCGTTTCGTGAATAAGCCCCATACTGCAGAGATGCCCGCGATCACCGGCCGGCTAATCGCTTGTATATTGCACCAATACCGATGAAGGAGGTCTTATGTTGAAAGGTTTTTTTTGGGGAGTTGTATTAACGATTGCCGTCGCCCTGATCGGTGCCTTTTTCTTGGTGAAAAGTGGTCTTATTCCGGCCAATGCCGATGGGAAACCCAGTCGGCTGGAACTCTGGATGGCCGGTACTTCGCTAAATGCGACACTGCGCAATGAAGCCCCAAAAGTCCAAAATCCGGTGGCCTTGACCGAACAAAATCTGCTCAATGGGGTTCATTTTTACGCGCAAAACTGCGCCATTTGCCATGGTACGGCGAAGGGCGCCGCCTCGGCCTCTCCGATAGCGAAAGGTGAGTATCCGAAGCCTCCGCAATTGGCGACCGACGGGGTTGAGGACGACCCGCAAGGTTATTCGTTCTGGAAGATCAAGCACGGCATCCGTTTGACGGGCATGCCTTCATGGAAATATTCCCTCAATGAGCACCAGATCTGGACGCTTGCTCTTTTCCTCAATCACATGGACAAGCTACCGCCCGCAGTACAGCAGGCGTGGCAACAGGTGCACAATTGGCCTATTACAGCCGCCAACCAGGCAGGTCAGAAATAGCCTGTTGATCGCGAAACCTCCTGGGCAGCATTCAGAAGACCCGTGACTTTTTCGGGTGCGGCCATCAACTCTTGGGCACAACAAGCGGTGCCAAGAGCTGCAGCGGACCGGCTATACCGTCGAGCAGGCGGATCGACCGGTCAGCCAGGAGGTTGACCACAAACGCCTCCGTATCACCTGCCTTTGCACCGGAGGCAGGCAAAAATGTCGGCGTTACCCCCTATAGTTGCCCTCGGGCTTCATCGAGGGCAACAACCAAGACCGCAATATCACCGGCGCTGGTCAACCAAGCAGCTGACAGGCAGCGGCGTTTTGTTGATCACCCGCCAACCCCTGGATTCCAGCTGCCCCCGCAACAGCGCCCCCATGGCCACCATTTGGCCAATGGCCATGGCATAGCCCTCCCATACCGCTACGGCCAGTGAGAGAAATACCTTCAGGCCAATGGCTCGTCTGGACCATTGAATCGAGTGCATAAAGGGGTTGACCACGTCCAATTCCGCTGCCTCGCGCGGCATGTAGGTCTGGGTGATACGAAACGTTCGGTCCAGAATATCGGTGTGGCGGGCAATATAGATCCCCGATCGTGGCGGTCATAGCGGGACCTGTCAATGAAAAAAGCCGCTTTTTTTACCAATTGGTAAATTTTGGGTAAGTTTTCGGTAAGACCGGCAGGATATAGTGTCTACGCGCACAGTCTTTGGCCGGCTGCACGTTCCAACTTCACCCAAAGACTCCCCTCTGCAACCTTAGGCTGCAGAGGGCCGATTTTTTCTATGGACACGGAAAAACATGGAAAATTCATTGAAAAACATAACCCCGGAAATCATCTTGGAAATCGTTCTTCGAAGACGTTGGTTTCTGATTTTGCCGATGATCCTGGCGCTGACCATCGGGATCTATTTGGCGATGACCCTGCCCCGGTCCTATCGAGCCTCCACCCTGATTCTGGTTCAGCCCCCACGGGTGCCCGCAAGTTTTGTGAAGCCCATACTTTCCACCGACATCGAATCACGCATCAGTACCATTTCCCAGCAGGTTTTGAGCCGGACCAATCTGGAAAAAATCAGCGATCAATTCAAGCTCTTTCAAGGCCCGGAATACCGGAACATGTACATCGAAGACAAAATAGCCGACCTTCGAAAACGTATTAAGGTTCACGTGAGCCGGAAAGGCAGCGGAATTGCCGCTTTTTCCATCTCATTTCAGGGAAAGGTGCCGGAAACCGTC
>JBJKSK010000151.1:0-4016 GCA_046704125.1 Desulfobacterales bacterium
GCTGTTGGCCATCATCAAGACAGAAACCCAGGGAAAGACCCGCCTGCAGGTTTCCGACGCCGGGGCGGTGGGTTTGACCCAGATCAAATATGAAGGCGCGTGGGGATTTCTGTGGAATGCGCTTTTCCGGAAAAAAATTCTGGTTAATGGGAAAGAAGAACCGGATTTTTACAACGATTTGATCCGAAAGCAGTACCATCACCAGTTGGCGAGAATCCGCCAGTATTTGATGAAACAGGGGATTCTCGTTGAGCCCAAAAATAACTCGAAGGCTCAGATGGACGCCGCCTGCAGGGAGAGCTGGAAGCGCTTCAAGACCTTTCTTGCCCGGGCCTTCGATCCCGACGAGTACCAGGTAGCCGTGGATATCTCCGCCATGTATCTCAACCACCTGAAATTGACCTTCAGCAACTACCGGGTAAAGACAAACGATATTTTGCAGAAGGTCAAATCCAGCAAGGAAACTGATTTGCAGGATATCGCCTTCAAGGGGTTTAAGCAGTCCCTCTGGACCAGAGTCCTGTCGTCCGAAATCCGGAAGTCTGGCCCTGGAGCCGACCTGTCGAAACTAGTCGTGGCCCGACTCAAGCGTATCCGAAATCGCCTCAGTGATCCGAAATCATGGATTGCCGCCTATCTCAACGGGCCGACAGCGGTAATCCGATGCATTGAAAACGGAGATCCCCTGCCCCCCGGCTCGGATCGCTACAGCAGCCAGGTGAACAAATATTTAAAAATTTTCAAGAAGATGGAAGCCGCCGCCCATTCTGGAGGCCAAAGCCCTCAAGCTTAACGCATATTTGTTTTCGACCCTCGCCTGAGCGGGGGTATTTTATCGACACGCTGAAAATCTTGCCCATGGTGTTGCCGCTTCTAATCGCTTGTTTTAAGCCCGTAGTGATAAATGTTGTAATGGGTCTTTCCCCCCAGAAGGGCATCGATTCTGGCCTGAACTTCCTGCCGCTGCTTGCTGCGCAGCCACTGATCCCAGTACTTTTCCGATTCCCAGGTGCTGATGACCAGGTATTCGTCCTGGACATCGAGTCCCTTGAGAGTCTCTCCGGAAATATAACCGGGCTGATTGGTGGCAAGGCTCCGCATTTCCCTCAACAGTGACACCATCTCGCGCATTTTGTCCTGGGCTACGATGCGTCGGATCATAACTTTGACGGCCATGGGTCCCTCCTTTGGTGGGTGGGGGCTTTCTTGGCGAAAGCAAAGGAAAACATAGGCAAATCGATCGGCTTTCTTTACCCGGATTGCCGGGTGGCAACCCCTGGATCTGAAACTGTCTGTATCATCATACAAGGCAGGTGATGGTGTCAACGATGAAAACACCGCTGTCCCATCCATAGCCAGGTGAAAATGGTTGTTAACCCATAGTTATTCCACGAAAAGCCGCTCTCCGGCGCCGTCAGTGACTTCGCCGACAATAGCCGCCGTTTCCACGCCGTGGTGCAGCAGGGAATCCACCAGAGCGTCGGCCTCACGGGCAGCCACGGCAATCAGCAGGCCTCCGGAGGTCTGGGGATCAAAGAACACGTCGATCAAGGCCCTGGAAATGCCGGGCGCCGTCTGCACCATCGATTGACGGAACTCCCGGTTGCGATGTCCTCCGCCTGGAATAAATCCCATGTCGGCAAAACCGATGGTATCTGGAATCACAGGCACCTTTGCCGAGTCAACCCGGATGCCCAAACCGGAACCGAGCACCATTTCGGCCAAGTGGCCCAATAGACCAAATCCGGTAATGTCGGTGCAGGCATGAACGGCAAAGTTGGCCATGACCCGGGCCGCATCCCGGTTGAGCGTAGCCATGAGCCGGGTGACGTGTTCAGTGACAACATCCGAGGCCATGCCCGCCTTGATGGCCGTATTCAGGATTCCGGTGCCCAGCGCCTTGGTGAGAATCAGCTGATCCCCGGCACGCAGGTTTTTTTTGGTCACCACCCGCTGTGGATGCACGAAACCGGTGACAGACAAGCCATATTTCAGCTCCTTGTCCTCAATGCTGTGGCCGCCGACAAGCACCACATCGGCTTGCCGCAACTTGTCGATACCGCCTTGGATGATGGCTCTTAGCACAGTCATGTCCATTTGCTGGACGGGAAAGGCCACCAGGTTCATGGCCGTTTTTGGCTCTCCACCCATGGCGTATACGTCACTTAGTGCATTGGCCGCGGCAATCTGGCCAAACCAGTACGGATCGTCGACCACCGGGGTAAAGAAATCAACGGTTTGGATCAACGCCAGATTGTCGCTGATTCGATAGACCCCGGCATCGTCAGCCCGGTCCAGGCCCACGAGAACGTTTTCGTCGGTGGGGAAATCCATGCCGCAAAGCGCTCGCTCCAGGTCCCCCGGAGCCAGTTTGCTGGCTCAACCGGCCCCGGCGACGGTCTGTGTCAATTTCGGTATTTCTGCGTTTGCCATGCGAAGCGCCTTTCGTCTTTTTCTCAATCTCTGTGCGTCCTGCAACGGTGGCAGCAAGACAAAAAAAGTCAGGTTCCGGTTTCATCAAGTTCCGGAAATGATCTTTTCCAGGATCTGACCATATTCGTTTAGCCGAAAAACCACAAAGCCATTTGATAGGGCATGATGCGTCACCTGTTTCCGATCGATGGCCTGGGGCTCATATTTTTTCTTTGGATCCCGGGCCATTTGCCCCAGAGCCACAAGGGCCTCTTCCCGGGTGGAGAAAACCGGAATAAAGGAAATATCGTTTTGTGAATCGTACTGGCCTAAAAATTCTTCGTTTCCACCGGGCTCCTGAACCACCACCCAGACAAATGCGTCGGTTTCCGCCTGTTGTGTCATCGTATCCCCGATTCTTTATATCCTGTCCTTTGGTTTCCCAAGACCTTGAATTTCTGGCAGGGCGGCTGAGTTCAAAAAAAAGCAGATGCTTTCAAGTGGCAGACACCTGGGCGAAAGCCGCCAACCCTTGTGAATATAGAGGCTGGAAGGCCCCTGTCAACCCAGCTCATTGGAATTCCGAGATTTTTCGAAAAAAATGAGCCCGACTCGACCCCGGGGGATATCGGATAGATTTTTCCTGTTTACCCGGTTGCATTCTTGTATTATATATTCTATTTCGACAATGGAAACAAAACCGCACATATCCGGCCGTCAATCCAGAAAAAGCCACCTCCGAGCCTCTAAACGCTTTTTTGTTGATACCATTTGAAATTATTCAACTCATTGAAAGTAAACGGCTTTTGATGGCGACGGGTTGTCCTTGACTATCGCAGATTTATCATTTTTATGAGCATCGAAGCACTCATCACATCCTATGGTTATGCGGCCATCCTGGTGGGCACCTTCCTGGAAGGCGAAACCGTTCTGGTTCTCGGCGGTCTGGCCGCCCATCTGGGGTACCTGAGCTTTACCGGAGTGTTGCTCTCGGCCTTTTCGGGGAGCCTGGCCGCCGGTCAGCTTTTCTTTTTTCTCGGACGGCGCCACAGCCCGGGCTTTGTGGCAAGGTTTCCTCGATGGAAGCCACGCATCCAACGGGTCCGCGGTCTGCTGGAACGCTACCACATGCCGCTGATCCTGATGTTTCGTTTCCTTTACGGGCTGCGCACCGTGACCCCCTTTGCCATCGGGATGAGCAGGGTTTCACCCATCACGTTCATTGCCCTTAATGCCTCCGGTGCCTTGGTATGGGCGATTGCGGTGGGCACGGGGGGCTACCTGTTCGGAAGCGCCCTGAAGGCTATCATCGGAAACATCCAACATTACGAGAAAATTATCCTCTCTGGCGTCCTCCTTGCCGGCGCTGTGCTGTGGATCTTTTATTTTCGTCACAAAAGCCGTCGAGTCATCCCCGGTGAATCCGAACCATTGTGAATCAAACCCTCTCTATGCCGGCAGCATTACTGTTTCTTTCCCACAAAGAGCCAAGTCTGAAAAACCATCCCGCCAACGGCCAGGAGAAAAAAAAACAGCACCCGGCCCGCCGGGTTCCAGAAAAGCGCATCAACGATCAGGAACGCCCCGATGAGACTGGATAAAAC
>JBJKSK010000152.1:0-3763 GCA_046704125.1 Desulfobacterales bacterium
CCCGGGGTATGAGCTGGGGGATCCCTAAAAATCCCCGAGCTCATACCCCGGGGCACCCATCGTTATATGAAAACCACAATATCTTGTATAGACCCATGAGAAAATCGGATGAGCAAGAATAAAATAAGGAGAGGATGTATTTAATTGGGACATTTCCCCAGGGGGGCACACTTCGGTATCCAGAAAGACATAACCATCCAGAATGCTGGAATAAAATTAGCTTTTGGCATTCTGATATTCAACTCCGTTGATTTCCTGGACCGGGCATTTATCCGCAGATTTGACATGGTCATCGAAATGCCGGTACCCGCCAGGCGAATTGGAGAGAAAATCGTCCGCTCTGCCTGCAAAGGACAACTTCCGGAATATGCGATACGCCGGATACTCTGTGCGCAAAATCTGCTCCGGCTGTGGTCGCGCGGGCGGTTTCGGTCCCAAAATGTATCCAGGATCATCCTGGAAAACCAGACACCGCCAAGATGGTCGAATACCTGATCGGCAACACTCTCATGGCTCAGGGATGCCCGGGCTGAAATCATATGATGGCAATTACCTGCTCCGAGGCCTATGACCCGGCCTTATTCATGCCGACGGGGATCTGGTTGCCATCGCCGATGGTTTCGATCATGTCAAATCTAGCCGCATCGGCATCTATGGTCCCCCGGGGACGGGAAAGACCGCCTTTTGGTCAGTGGTTGGCCGATCGGCTTGAAATTCCACTTTGCATGAAGCGGGCTTCGGTTCTTCTTTCCATGTATGTCGGCGGTACAGAACAAAATCTGACCAAGGCGTTTCAGGAGGCTGAAAGAGACGGCGCCTTGCTGTTTATCGACGCGCTTGTCAGTTTTCTCCAGGATCGACGCCATGCCCAGCGTTCATGGGAGGTAACCGGGGTAAACGAAATGCTCACCCAGGTGGAAAACTTTTATGGCGTCTTTATCGCCTCCACCAATTCGATCGAAGGGCTTGACCAGGCATCTTTGCGCCGATTCGATCTAGTGGCGCAATCCTTTTAGGCATGGGGTTTTCTCCTTTTTTTGGGGGTATCTCTGATGGGAGAAGGGCCATATACTCCCATAAATACCCCCAAAACCAAAGGATTTCAATGCATATTATTGGACTCTGTCGGACGATAGAAAAAGAAAAAGGCCTGATTTCTCAGGCCTTTTTGGACAGCATCGGATGATACTGGATTATGCAATGGTGGCGATGCAGGGACTTGAACCCCGGACACTGCGGATATGAGCCGCATGCTCTGACCAGCTGAGCTACATCGCCATTGGTTTGGTTTCAGCGGCGTCCCAACCGAAACACCGGGCTTCTACCAGATCGGTCATGCCAAGTCAAGACGAAACGAACGTTTTCCGCTCTCATTTTCCCGGCATTGATCCGGTCACCTCGATGGTGAACTCCTCCAATTTTTCAGGAAGGTTTGAAAATACCGCCATGAAGGGTTCTTTTCCGCCCGCGGCCAAGTTGAGATTGACGTGGTTGTCCCCGAAACGGTTTTCAAACTTTTTGTCGATGACACTCATTTTCTGATTGGTCAGATCCGAATCATTTAAGACGTTTCCCGCGAAAACGGACTTGCTGGCCACCAGGACCTTGCCCTTGGTGAACAGTTTTGCCGTCAACCGGATAAAGCTCCGCGGCGTGGAGTATTCGTTTTTGACATTTCCGGTGATAATAAAGAGTTTTCCTGCATTTTCGTTTTGGATAAACCTGCTTTTGACATCGGTGGTTTCAATCTTGAGGTTTCCCGCCGTATCCTGGGGCTGGGGATTGAGCAGCTGGCTGACGTAAGGAATTTCAATTCCCATGTTGTTCATGATCATGACCGCGCCGTAGCCTCCCACCAGCAAGATGGCCACGATGAGAAAGGCCATCACTGCCCTTCCGACCTTTTTCTGAGCCTTGGGAGATTGCGCCTCGGGTGCTTCTTCAGGCTCCCTGGCGGCGTCGGTTCCGGCAGGCCGAGCGGTATCGGTCTGGGCAGGCTTTTCCACGGCCTCGGAGGGCGTAAGCTCCATATCGTCGAATTTTGAAATGTCCAGATCTGGCAAATCGGCTTCCTGCGCCTCGGCATCCCCGGAGGTCTCCTCCTGGGAGACAGCCGTGGCCTCTCGGGCCGTATCCTGAGATTCTGGATCGCCCAGAGCCCCTTCGGTCTCCATCAAGCGTTCGATCTCGGAAAGGTTGATCTCCTTTTCTTCCGGGCCAACTGGCTCGGCGCTCAGGACCATATCCAGGTCGTCATCCACGGATTCCGGCTCACTTGGCTTTCCAGGGGCCTCAGGGGCATTTTCGGCTTCCAGATCCAGACCCAGATCCGACAGATCGATCTCCGTTTCATCGGTTTCCGCAGCCGGTAAATCGGCGTCGCGCTTCACCTCCAAATCGCCGGAATCCATCTTTTCGGCTTCACTGGGTGATGGAGCACCTTCGGATCCCTTCCAGTCCAAATCCAGCTCCAGATCCAGATCGTCGGAAACGGCAGCGGTTTCGGTTTTCTGGTCCTGCTGGGGATGGAAGTCCAGGCCAAGCTCAGACAGATCGAGTTCTTCTTCGGCATCCGCGGGTGTCTCTTCCACTTCAAGCATCTTCTCCAGATCGCTCAGATCCAATTCATCTTCCGGTTCCCCCTCGGAGGCCGCTACCGGCTCGATACCGTGCGCTGCGGGTTTAGCGGGAATCGTTTCGGGTGCTTCCAGATCTTCGAAAATTTTGTCGAGTTCCGAAAGATCCAAATCCTCACTGGGGGCTGCACTCAACTCACCGGCGACGGCCTCATCAAAATCCAGATCGATGTCGAGATCGGACAGATCATCTTCCGGCGTTCTTTCTTGGGTTTCGCCCGGTTTGGCTTTCGGCTGTGGCGCAAGCTCAGTCTCTCCATGCTCCCGGGCCGTATTCCCGTCGAGGCCCGCAAGCGGTTGCGGCGCTGTTTCATCGGGTTTGGGGGGCTGCGCTTTGGCAGGCGGGGGGTAGACCACAAAGACGTGCTTGCATTTAGAGCAGCGAACTTTGGTACCGGTTGGCTTTACGAGCGTTTCATCGAGGTTGAAACTGGTATTGCAGCTCCCGCAGGTGGTGATCATGGCTTGTCCTCGTGCATCAAAGTTTCATGTGAAAAACTTCCGGTAGATTCCGATAAAGCTCGTCATAGTCAAGTCCATACCCAACAAGAAACCCTTGCTCTACGACATGGCATGCATACGCCACCTCAATTTCGACCTGGCGACGCTCCCGTTTGTCAAGAAGGGTACAGACCTTTACGCTTCGAGGTCCCAGTGATTTCAGATAATCGATCAGGTAGGTCAACGTCAAGCCGGTATCCACGATATCTTCGATGAGCAGCACGTCCTTGTCGCGAATATCGATACCGATGGGCTGGGTCAATTTGATGTCACCGCTTGTTTGCGTTCCTCCCCCGTAGCTGGAAGTGCGCACAAAATCAATTCGCACGGGAATGGAAATTTCCCTGGCCAGATCGGCCAAAAAGAGAAAGGCTCCTTTGAGCACGCCGATCAACACCAGGTCTCCGTCTTGGTAATCGGCTGAAATTCGTTCGGCCACCACGGCAATTTTGCGTTGAATGTCCTCTTTTTTCAGGACCGGGATAAGTTCAGGCATCGTCTCTTCATAAATGACGGCTTCGCAAATTGTCTGGATTCCGGATAGCGCCGCTTTTTCGGCGCCGCCATGCAGCCGGTAAAAACATCGCCAACTCCCCGCATCTGGGACATTGAATGCAGACATTGGG